>NZ_QKLB01000020.1:0-56427 GCF_003224295.1 Curtobacterium sp. MCPF17_046
TGTTCCCCTCACGCGACGCGAGGTTCCGCGCCAGGTTCGAACCCATCACCGCGAGGCCGATGACCCCGATGTTCGCCTGTTCGTTGTTGTCTGCCACGTCGACTCCTTCGTGTCTGGACGGCCGTCGCCAATCTATGCAGCGCCCGATGTGCTCATCCAGGTCTTCCGCATCCTGGGGACAGTCGGTCCCCCCGTTCGTACTGTGGAGACATGGCCGATGCGACCGTCCTCCCGCCCGTGCTCGTGATGGGGGTCTCCGGATCCGGCAAGTCGACGATCGGTGAGGCCCTGACACAGGCGCTCGTCGACCGCGGACAGGCGGTCGAGTTCGTCGACGCGGATGCGCTGCACCCGGCGGCGAACAAGGAGAAGATGCACGCCGGCATCCCGCTCACCGACGACGACCGTCGCCCCTGGCTGGACGCGTGCTCGTCCCGCATCGCGGAGGTCGAGGCCTCCGGCTCGCGGTGTGTGATGGCGAACTCGGCGCTGAAGCGCGCGTACCGGGACCGCCTGCGTGAGGACGCCCCGGACCTCTTCATCGTGTTCCTCGACGGGTCGCGCGAGCTCATCGCCGATCGGCAGCGCCACCGTCACCACGAGTACATGCCGAACTCCCTGCTCGACTCGCAGTTCGCGACGCTCGAGCGCCCGGGCGCGGACGAAGCCGTCGCGGCGGTGCCGATCCACGGGATCGTGGACGACACCGTCGCGGCGATCCTCGCCGTCCTGCCCTGAGCCCGTCCTGCCCCGAGCCCGTCCGGCCCTGAACCCGCCCTGCCCTGAGCCCGTCGCGCTCGACGACCTGACCGTCGGGTCTACTTCCGGCTGAGCTCCGACCGTCGAGCGCGGTACTCCTCGGCGTCGATCTCGCCGCGGGCGAACCGGTCGGCCAGCACCGACCGCGCGTCGGCGATCGCCCGTCCGGCACCGCGGCGGAGGACGCCGAAGACGACGGCCCCGACGACGAGCAGGAGCAGGAGCGCCGGGAACACGGGGAAGCCGTGGGACGGCATCCCGCCTCCGTGCCAGTACGGAGCGGTGGCAGCGAGTGTGGTGAGCATGGGGACCTCCGAGGTCGGGTGTGGTGCCGCGGTCGCGACACGACAAGGCTGTCGGTCGGGAGGCCCCACCCGCGTCCGCCAGGAGAGCCCACTCGGACCTGCTCCCGCCGGCTCACCCGCGCCGGTTCGTCCACAGGCGACTACTCCTCCGGGCGTAGTCCACAGGCCCTCCCGCTGCGCGATGTGTCGGCGGAGGGCCGACCGTAGGCTCGCTGCATGACCACCGACACGCGCTCCGACACCCGCCCGGCGGGTGGACGGCGGTTCGCCCGCGTGGGACGGGTGCTGCCGGTGGCGCTCGTGCAGGTCGTCGGCACCGTCGCCGCCACCCGGTGGGCAGCCGGGGTCGGTCCCGGTGCCGTCGGTGCTGGTGGCCCGCCGTGGACAGAGCGCTTCGGTGACGGCGTCGACCCGGTGTTGCTCGGACCCCTGGCATGGGTGCTGCTCGTGGGCGGGATCGTCGTCCTGCCCTTCCGGTGGCGGTGGCCGGTCGTGGTCCTGGCCCTGACCCTCGGCACGACGATCGGCTACGCCCTGGTCGTCAGTCCGCGTGGGCCGTTCGTCGCGGCGCTGACCATGGCGCTGGCGAACGCCTGGTTCCGCGGCCACCGCGTCCCCACGTACGTCGCTGCCGCGGTCGCGCAGGTCGTCCTGCCCTCGGCGGACACCCTGACCGGCCGCGCGCCCTTCCCGACCGTCACCACGATGACGCTCTGCCTGGCGTGGCTGACGGTCACCATCGCCGTCACCGAGCTCGTCCGGGTACGGGTGGCCCGCGCCGCCGACGCCCGTCGCGCCCGCCTCGCGGCGGAGCAGCAGCGCGCCGGCGCCGAGCGCGTCCGCATCGCCCGGGAGCTCCACGACTCGGTCGCCCACAGCATGTCGCTCATCAACCTGCAGGCGGGGGTGGCCCTGCACCTCGGGGCCGAACTCCCCGAGCAGACCCGGGAGTCGCTGCTGAACATCCGCGACTCCAGCAAGCAGGCGCTCGTGGAGCTCCGGACGATCCTCGGCGTGCTGCGGGCCGTCGACGCACCGTCTGGCACCTCCGACCGCACCCCGGTCGCCGGTCTCGACCGCGTCCCCGACCTGGTCGATCGAGCCCGCCTGGCCGGGATGGACGTGGAGCTGCGCCTGGACGGCCCGGTGGAGACCGTCGCCGGCGTCGTCTCGCGCAACGCCTTCCGCATCGTGCAGGAGTCCGTCACGAACGTCATGAAGCACGTCCCTGACCACCACGCCTCGGTCGTGGTCGACGTGGGGGCCGAGGTCGTCGACATCACGGTGACCGACGTCCCGGCGCCGGTCGCGATCGGCGCCGGTGCCCCGCGGACCGAGGAGGCGCCCCGCGGGCACCGCTCCTCGTCCGCCCTCGCCCGTGCGGCGGGCCAGCACACCGTGACCGAGCAGGCGGACGGCGGCAGCGGCAGCAGTCCGGGGAACGGGCTGGTCGGGATGCACGAACGGGCCACGGCTGTCGGCGGCACACTCGCCGTCGGCCCGACGCCCGACGGCGGGTGGTCGGTCCACGCACGCCTGCCGATCGGCGAACCCGCACGCACTGCGTCCGGAGCGACGGAGACGACCGCATGACCATGTCCGCGACTCCCACCACGCCGGATCTGATCCGGATCGTGTTGGTGGACGACCAGAGCCTCATCCGTGCCGGACTCCGCGCACTCGTGTCCGCCGAGCCGGGGATGCAGGTCGTCGGTGAGGCGTCCGACGGCGAGGACGCCGTCGCGGTCGTCGCACGGGAACTGCCGGACGTCGTGCTCATGGACATCCGCATGCCGGGGACCGACGGCCTCGTCGCCACACGGCGGATCTCCGAGGACCCGGCGCTCAGCGCGGTGCACGTGGTGGTCCTCACGACCTTCGAGGAGGACGACACCGTGTTCGAGGCGATCCGTGGTGGTGCAGCCGGGTTCCTCGTGAAGGACACCGAGCCCGCCGAACTCCTCCGGGCGATCCGCACCGTCGTCGCGGGGGAGTCGTTGCTGTCGCCGGGCCCGACCCGGTCGCTCGTCGAGGCGTACGCGGCGCACGCGAAGCCGGCAGCGCTCGCACCCGAACTCGACGCCCTGACCGACCGCGAGCGCCAGGTCATGCGCCTGGTCGCGAGCGGCTTGACGAACGCCGAGATCGCCGAGCGCCTGTTCGTCAGTCCGGCCACGACGAAGACCCACGTCTCCCGGGCGATGATCAAGCTCGGCGCTCGCGACCGCGCCCAACTCGTGGTCTTCGCCTACGAGACCGGCCTCGTCACCCCGGGGTGGACGGGATGACGGGCACCAGCACGAGCAACGAGGGCGACGACCGAGCCGACAGCGTCGACGAGGTCCTCGAACGTGAGATCCCTCGCTACGTCGACGCGCTCGACCGCCTTGCGCGGTGCGCCCCCGGGCCTGTCGGGCCGGCCGCTGCCGATGGACACACGGCCGCCGCCGGTGCAGGCTCGACAGGTGGACGCCGGATGCATCCCGCACCGCCGCGGAGGAGCACCGCGCCCGCCTCGAGGAGGAGCAACGCCGTGACCGATCCCGCGAACCCGACCCCCGGTGCGACCGACGCACGCTCTGCGGGCGGAGGCACAGCCTCCAGGCCGGACACCTGGGCGAGCACGGACCGTGGACAGCTCGTCGACCGTGCCGAGGTGATCGTCACCAGTCCGGACCGGAACTTCGTCACCCTCAAGCTGACCACCGCGGACGGCGTCATCGGTCTCGGTGACGCGACCCTGAACGGCCGCGAGCTCGCGGTCGCCGCGTACCTGTCCGAGCACGTCGTCCCGCTGCTCACCGGTCGGGACGCCAGCCGCATCGAAGACGCCTGGCAGTTCCTCTACCGCTCGACCTACTGGCGTCGGGGTCCGGTGACGATGGCCGCGATCGCCGCCGTCGACATGGCGCTCTGGGACATCAAGGCCAAGGTCGCCGGGATGCCGCTCTACCAGCTGCTCGGCGGTGCTTCCCGGACCGGGCTGATGGCGTACGGGCACGCGTCGGGCAAGGACCTCCCGGAGCTGTTCGACTCGATCCGCCAGCACCAGGCCGAGGGGTACCGGTCGATCCGCGTCCAGACCGGCGTGCCGGGGCTCGAGTCCATCTACGGCATCGCCTCGAACCGCACCACCGAGGGCAACGCCGGCGTCCGCTACGACTTCGAGCCCGCGCAGCGTGGGGCGTTCCCGGCCATGGAGGACTGGGACACCCGCGCGTACCTCCGGCACCTGCCGACCGTCTTCGAGGCGGTCCGCAACGAGTTCGGTCCCGAGCTGCCGCTCCTGCACGACGGACACCACCGGATGACCCCGATCCAGGCCGCCAAGCTCGGGAAGTCGCTCGAGCCGTACGACCTCTTCTGGCTCGAGGACTGCACCCCCGCCGAGAACCAGGAAGCGCTCCGACTCGTCCGGCAGCACACCACGACCCCGCTCGCCATCGGTGAGGTCTTCAACACGGTCTGGGACTTCAAAGACCTCATCCGCGACCAGCTCATCGACTACGTCCGCGGCGCCGTCACGCACATGGGCGGCGTGACCCCGCTGCGGAAGACGATGGACTACGCCGCGATGTACCAGGTGAAGTCCGGGTTCCACGGGCCGACCGACATCTCGCCGGTGGGGATGGCGGCCCAGATGCACCTCGGACTCGCCATCCACAACTTCGGGATCCAGGAGTACATGCAGCACGGCCCGAGGACGAACCAGGTGTTCCAGCAGACGGCCACCTTCGCGGACGGGTACCTGCACCCCGGCGACGAGCCCGGCATCGGCGTCTCGCTCGACGTCGACGAGGCCGGGAAGTACCCGTTCGAGCAGGCGTACCTGCCGTTCAACCGCCTGGCGGACGGCACCGTGCACGACTGGTGAGCGTTCCCGGGCGCCGCACCGTGCCCGACGGGCAGAGTGGTGGCGTGGACCCCGCAGCGCTCGCCGACGTCGCCCGCGACCTGTTGCGCGCCGCTCCTGGCGACTTCGTGGCCGCGCGGACGGCACGGCAACGAGCGGTCCGGAAGGACGACCGGGAGCTCGCGGCCGCGATCGGGAAGCTGAAGAAGCCCGCGCCGGCCGCGTGGATCGTCGACCTGCTCGCCTCCGAGGACGCCCTCGACGACGCCGTCGACCTCGGTCCCGCCCTCCGGCAGGCGCAGGCCTCCGCGGACCCGCAGCAGATCGCGACGCTCCGGAAGCAGCGGTCACAGGTCGTGGCGGCGCTCGCCGACACCGGGGCCGACCGGGCGTCCGCAGCCGGGCACCCGCCGACCCCGACCGTGCTCGAGCAGGTCCGCGCGACCATCGAGGCCGGCATGGCCGACCCGCACGCCGGCGCCGCGATCCGATCGGGCCTCCTCCTGCGGCCCCTCGAGGCCGTGGGGTTCGAGGACGTCGACCTGACCGACGCGGTGGCCGTCCCGGACGCCGTCCCGGACGCGTGGTCCGGCAGCGACGCGCCTCCCATCCCGATCACGGCCGGGAGGCGCGGTGCACGCCGTCCCGCCGCGCTCGGTCCCGCAGACGACGAGCCGGGGACCCCTGACGAGCCGGATGCTGCTGCCGAACCGGATGCTCCGGACGGGCCCGACGTGCCGGCTCCCGACGAGGACCAGCGCGACCCCGCAGCCGAGCGCCGCGAGGCGCGCGAGGCCGAGGCGGCAGCGAGACGTGCCTCCCGCCAGGCCGATGCCGCTCTCGACCAGGCGGAGTCCGCCCTCGAGGACGTTGAGGACCGACGCGCCGACCTCGACCGCCGCCGTCGCGACCTCGAGCGACAGCTCAGCGCCCTCGACCAGGAGCGAGCCGACCTCGACGCCGAGGCCGAGCGGCTCGGGCAGGAGCGCGACGACGCCGAGGCCGCGAGCGACCGCGCCCGGGAAGCCCTCGTCGCCGCCCGGCACCACCGTCGCCGCTGACCAGTCACGGCACCGTCGCGACACGCCCGGAGCCCCTGCTAGACTCGGTGACTGACTTCGGCGAGGGCCGCGCAAGCGGCCGTGATCGACGCGGTGGGAGACCCGGCCAGCCCTGGGAACGTTCCTCACGCGTGCACGCGTTCGAGTTGCAACACCACAGACCCCCCGATGCCGGCACTCCGGCGTCGTCCCCGACACCAGGAGGCATCATGGCTGACTACACCAAGCTCGCAGCGGAAGTCCGCACCAAGTTCGGCAAGGGTGCGGCCCGCAAGCTCCGCGCCGCCGACAAGATCCCCGCCGTCGTCTACGGCCACGGCACCGAGCCGCAGCACATCAGCCTGCCGGGCCACGAGACGATGCTCCTCGTCCGTACCGCCAACGCGGTCGTGGACCTCGACATCGAGGGTGCGGCCCAGCTCGCCCTCGTCAAGGACGTCCAGCGTGACCCGGTGCGTCAGATCATCGAGCACATCGACCTCGTCGTCGTGCGTCGTGGCGAGAAGGTCACGGTCGACGTGCCCGTCGTCATCGAGGGCGAGTCCTTCGCCGGCACCATCCACGTGCAGGACCTGGCGAGCGTCTCCCTGCTCGTCGAGGCGACCGACATCCCCGAGCACGTCGTCGTGGACGTCGAGGGCCTCGAGGACGGTGCGCAGGTCCACGCGTCCGACCTCAAGCTCCCGGCCGGTGCCGAGCTCGAGACCGACGCCGAGTCGCTCGTCGTCCAGATCGTCACCCCGCGTGGCACCGCTGACGACGACGCCGCCGACGAGGCCGCTGCCGAGGCGGGCGCCGAGGCCGGCACCGAGGGCGGCTCCGCCCCGGCCGACGCCGACTCCGAGTAAGACGACGACGACGTCTGGCCGACGCTGATGGCGGAGCGCACGTTCGTGGTGGTCGGGCTCGGGAACCCCGGGCCCGACTACGCGGGCAACCGTCACAACGTCGGCCAGATGGTCCTCGACGAACTGGCCGCCCGGATGGGTGCCACGTTCAGGAAGCACAAGACCCCGAACCAGGTCGCCGAGGGGCGCCTCGTACCGGGGGGCCCGAAGCTCGTCCTCGCGAAGCCCGGGTCGTTCATGAACACGTCCGGCGGTCCGGTCTCCGCCGTCCTCGGGTTCTACAGCGTGCCGCCGGCGGACCTGATCCTGGTCCACGACGAGCTCGACCTGCCGTTCGACTCCGTGAAGCTCAAGGGCAACGGTGGCCACGGCGGGCACAACGGCATCCGCGACGTCATCAAGGCGACGAACACGAACGAGTTCGCCCGCGTGCGGGTCGGCATCGGACGCCCACCCGGCCGTCAGGACCCGGCCGACTACGTGCTGCGTGACTTCTCCGCCGCCGAGAAGAAGGCGCTGCCGAACCTCCTCGCCGACGCGGCCGACGCCGTCGAGGCGATCGTGACCGACGGCCTGCTCGCCGCGCAGCAGCGCTTCCACGCCCCGGCTTGACCACCGTCGCCATCGGACGACCTGGAGCCGGGCAGCTCCTGAGCCGGAACCGGCCGGGAGGCCCGCCCCGGCTCCGCCACGCGCCTCCTGTTCGCCCGTCGCGCACGCCGCGACCGCTGTCGGGGGCCGCCGGTACCATCGTGTGAGTGACGATCTCGGGCCTCATCCCTGCGCTCTCGCGCGCCTCCTCCTTCGATCGTGCGCTCCGTGCCGCTCCTCGCGACGCCGACTTCTCGGTGGTCGACGGCCTGCGCGTGCCCCTGTTCGCCGCCCTGCTGGCCGAGCGCTCGGGCCCGCAGTGCGCCTTCGTCATCACCGCGACCGGGCGGGAGGCCGAAGCCGTCCGTGACGCCCTCAGCTGCACCGTCCCCGACGCGGACGTGCTCGAGTTCCCGGCGTGGGAGACCCTGCCGCACGAGCGTCTCAGCCCGAGCCCGCAGACCGTCGGCACCCGCATCGCGACCCTCCGCGCACTGCAGCGGTGGCAGGACGCCCCTGCCGCGGAGCGCCGGACGACCGTCGTGGTCGCGAGCGTCCGGGCAGCGCTCCAACCGATCGCCGACAACCTGACCGAGCTCGCTCCGGTCGTGCTGCGGAGCGCGTCGCGGGGCAACGACCTCGGCGCGATCGCCGCACAGCTCGTCGACCTCGCGTACGCCCGGGTGGACCTCGTCACCCGCCGCGGGGAGTTCGCCGTCCGCGGCGGCATCCTCGACGTCTTCCCGCCGACGGCCGACCACCCCGTCCGCGTCGACTTCTTCGGTGACGAGATCGAGGGCATCAAGGCGTTCTCGGTCGCCGACCAGCGGTCGACGGACGACGACCTCGACGCGGTGGAGCTCACCGCATCACGCGAACTGCTCCTGAGCGACGACGTCCGACAGCGGGCGCGCGAGATGCTCCACGAGTTCCCGAACCTGTCGCAGATGCTCGCGAAGGTGTCCGAGGGGATCCCCGTCGAGGGCATGGAGTCCCTCGCCCCGGCGCTGGTCCGCAAGCTCGTGCCGGTGACGGAGTACCTGCCCGAGGAAGCGACGATCGCGGTCTTCTCGCCGGAGCGGGTGAGCGGTCGCGCGCACAGCCTGGCCGAGACGAACCAGGAGTTCCTGCAGGCGGCGTGGAGCGCGGCCGTGGCGGGTGCCCAGGCGCCCATCGACCTCGATGCGGGCAACTTCCTCACGGTCCGGCAGCTGAAGAACACCCGCGGGCAGCGCACGTGGTGGACGGTGTCGCCGTTCGACTCCGGCGCCGACGAACCGCTGAGCGACGCCGACGCGGCCGCCGAGGCGGGGGAGTACATCCGCGTCCCGGGCGAGGCGATCCCGAGCTTCGCCGGGAGTGCGGACGGTGCGGTCGCCCACGTCAAGGCGCTGACCGACGACCAGTGGGCCGTCGTCGTGACGGCCCAGGGCCAGGGTCTCGTCGAACGTGCGGTGCAGGTGCTCGCCGACGCCGGGGTGGCCGCGCGCGCCGAGACGCTGGACGGGCCTCCCGAGCCGGGCGTCGCCATCGTCACGACGGCCAGCGTCGAGCACGGCTTCGCCGTCGCGGACCCGCGCATCGCGCTCCTCAGCGAGGCCGAGTTCTACGGCCGCAGCGTCCAGCAGGGCGCCCGCACCGTCAAGAAGCTCGCGAGCCGGCGCAAGAACGTCGTCGACCCGCTGCAGCTGAAGCCGGGCGACGTCGTCGTGCACGCCACGCACGGCATCGGCAAGTTCGTGGAACTGGTCAGCAGGGAGGTCAGTTCCGGCGGCCGGAACGCCGTCAAGCAGCAGCGTGAGTACCTGGTGCTCGAGTACGCGCCCTCGAAGCGGAACTACCCCGGCGACAAGCTCTTCGTGCCGACCGACCAGCTCGACCAGCTGTCCCGGTACGTCGGCGGCGAGAACCCGACCCTGTCGAAGATGGGCGGCTCGGACTGGTCGGCGGCGAAGTCGAAGGCGCGCAAGGCCGTGCGCGACATCGCGGTGGACCTCGTGAAGCTGTACTCCGCCCGCATGGCGTCGAAGGGGCACGCGTTCGGGCCGGACACCCCGTGGCAGCGCGAGCTGGAGGAGGCGTTCCCCTTCGCGGAGACCGTCGACCAGCTGACGACCATCGAAGAGATCAAGCGTGACATGGAGAGCCCGATCCCGATGGACCGGCTGCTCTCCGGAGACGTCGGCTACGGCAAGACCGAGGTCGCGGTCCGCGCCGCGTTCAAGGCGGTGCAGGACGGCAAGCAGGTCGCTGTGCTCGTCCCGACGACGCTGCTCGTCCGCCAGCACATGGAGACGTTCCAGGAGCGGTTCGCCGGGTTCCCGGTGAACCTGCGCGCCCTGAGCCGGTTCCAGACCGAGAAGGAGACGAAGGAGACCCTCGCGGGCCTCGCCGACGGCACCGTCGACGTCGTCATCGGCACGCACCGGATCCTGTCGCAGAGCGTGCAGTTCAAGGACGTCGGCCTCGTCATCATCGACGAGGAGCAGCGCTTCGGTGTCGAGCACAAGGACCAGCTCAAGAAGCTCAAGACGAACGTCGACGTCCTGGCGATGTCCGCGACGCCGATCCCGCGCTCGCTCGAGATGGCGGTGACCGGCATCCGCGAGATGTCGACCCTCGCGACCCCGCCGGAGGACCGGCACCCGATCCTCACGTTCGTCGGACCGCAGTCGGACCTGCAGGTGGCCGCGGCGATCAAGCGCGAGATGCTCCGCGAGGGCCAGGTGTTCTACGTGCACAACCGCGTGAAGGACATCCAGTCGGTCGCGTCGCACCTGGCCGAGATCGTGCCGGACGCCCGCATCGCCGTGGCACACGGGCAGATGGGCGAGCAGGCCCTCGAGCAGGTCATGGTCGACTTCTGGGAGCGCCGGTTCGACGTGCTCGTGTCGACGACGATCATCGAGACCGGTCTGGACATCGCGAACGCGAACACCTTGATCATCGACAAGGCGGACAAGTACGGCCTGTCGCAGCTCCACCAGCTCCGCGGCCGTGTCGGTCGTGGGCGCGAGCGCGGGTACGCGTACTTCCTGTACGACGCCGAGAAGCCGCTGTCCGAGACCGCGCAGGACCGCCTCGAGACGATCGCGGCGAACAACGAGCTCGGCGCGGGCATGCAGGTCGCGATGAAGGACCTCGAGATCCGCGGTGCCGGCAACCTGCTCGGCGGCGAGCAGTCCGGCCACATCGCGGGCGTCGGGTTCGACCTGTACCTGCGGATGATCGGCGAGGCGGTGTCGCAGTTCCGCGGGGACGTGGCGGAGGGACAGACCGAGCTCCGGCTCGAGATCCCCGTCGACGCGCACATCCCGGAGGACTACGTCGAGTCCGAGCGCCTCCGACTCGAGGCCTACCAGAAGCTCTCCGCCGCGTCGGCCCCGGCCGCGCAGCCCGAGGCGATCGACATGGTCCTCGACGAGCTCACCGACCGGTACGGCACCCCGCCGCAGGCCGTGCTGACGCTGATCGAGGTGTCCCGCCTCCGCCGGATGGCGCAGCAGGTCGGCCTGTCCGACGTGGTCGTCATGGGGTCGAACCTGCGGGTGGCGGGCAAGGAACTCGCCGACTCGGCGCAGGTCCGCCTCAAGCGGATGTTCGCGGGTGCACGCTGGTTCCCGCAGCAGGACGCTGCGAGCATCCCGGTCCCGAAGCCGCACGGCGAGACCCTGCCGGACGACGCCCTCATCGGTTGGGTGGAGAGCATCCTCACCGCGGTCTACGGAGCGCCCGCCCGGGCGGAGGCCCCGGCCGCCTGACGGTCCTCGTCCGGTGACCACCGGACGGACGGGAGGCCCGGGACGGATCCGTCCCGGGCCTCCCGTCCGTCACGTGGTCGCGCCGGTGCGTGAGCGAGCGCTACTCGGTGGCCTCGGCCTCGGACAGCTCGCGCCGCTGGCGGTACCGGCGCGCCCGCACCGACACCACGACCGCGGACGCGACCATCGCGATGCCCGACCCGACGAGGACCGCGAGGACGCCCTCGTCGACGATCTCCTCGTTCGCCGCGAACGCCAGTTCGTTCATGAGCAGCGACACGGTGAAGCCGATGCCGCCGAGCACGCCGACCGTCATCACGGAGCCGACCGAGAGGGTCGACCGACCCGGTCCGCGGAAGAGCCGGCCGGCCACGACGCCGAACAGGGTGATGCCGATGACCTTGCCGACCGGCAGCGCCAGGACGACCGCCCAGAAGGTCGGGGAGAGCTCGCCGATGCCGACGGTGGGGATCACGACCGCTGCGGAGACGAAGGCGAAGACGGGGAGCACGATCGCGTTCGACCACGGCTCGACCTGCTCGTGCAGGGTGCCGCCCGGACGTCGGGGGAGGACCAACCCGAGGGCCACACCGGCGATGGTCGCGTGCACACCCGAGTGGTACACGAGCCACCACGTGACGAGGCCGACGAGGACCATCGCGACGACGAGGAACGGCTGCGCGGCACTGCCCGGGCGCAGCCGGCGTCCGAGCAGTGCGAAGACCACGAGCAGGACCGCTGCTCCGCCGAGCGCGAGGAAGTCCGTGCCGTGCGCGAAGACGACGGCGATGATGACGATCGCGATCAGGTCGTCGAGGACCGCGAGGGCGAGCAGGAACACCCGGATCGTCGCGGGCAGCCCGCGCCCGAACATCGCCAGGACCCCGAGCGCGAACGCGATGTCGGTCGCGGTGGGGATCGGCCATCCGTGGGTGTACGGCGTCCCGGCGGTGACGAGCAGGTAGACGAGCGCCGGCACGAGCACACCGCCGACCGCGGCGATGGCCGGGACGACGGCCGTCTTCGGGTTCGCGAGCTCGCCGGCGACCAGCTCGTGCTTCAGCTCGATGGCGACCAGCAGGAAGAAGACCGCGAGCAGGCCGTCGCTGACCCAGTGGGCGATGGAGAGGTCGAGGCCGACTGCTCCCCACGGGGTGTGCCAGTCGAGGCCCCGCTCGAGACCGGGGCCGAGTGCGGTGTTGGCGACGACCAGTCCGAGGCCGGCGGCGGTGAGGAGGGCGATCGCGCTGAATCGGGGCGAACGGACGAAGGACGGCATGCGGCTCCGGTGGAGATCGGGTACGGGGAACGGACCGTCGACCAGACTTCCCGACACACCTCCACCAGGATAGCGGGACGGCCCGGGAGCCCGATCCACGCGGAGCCGCGGGTGGCAGCATGGCGGCATGACTGCCGTTGCCGAACTCGTCGCCGTCGTGGACCGCCTGCTCGACCCCGAGCACGGATGCGTCTGGAACCGCGAGCAGACCCACGCCACCCTCGCCCGGTACGCCGTCGAGGAGACCTACGAGCTCGTCGACGCGATCGACGGCGGGGACGACGACGAACTCCGCGAGGAACTGGGCGACGTCCTGTACCAGGTGGTGTTGCACGCGGGGATCGCCGCGCGGCAGGGGAGGTTCGACCTCGACGACGTGGCCGACTCCGTGCGCGAGAAGATGCAGCGGCGCCACCCGCACGTCTTCGGCGACGAGGAAGCGCACACGGTCGAGGACGTCATCCGGGTCTGGCGTGCCGCGAAGGCCGCCGAGAAGTCGTCGCGGACGAGCGCGTACACGGGCGTGCCGCGGGCGATGCCGCCGCTCGAACGTGCCGTGAAGCTCCTGGAGCGGTTGGAGGAGCGTGGTGACCTGCACGCCGCGATGGCCTCCGTGACGGACGGCGCCGTGCTCGAGGTGGTCGATCCCGTCACCGGTGCCCCCGTCGCTCCCGGTGTCGGCGGGGATCCCGCTGCCGCCGACGTCCCCGGAGCCCCCGTCACTCCCGGTGGCGCCGACGGAGCGGCGGCCTCCGGCGCGGTCGGTGCTGCGGACGTCGTCGGTGCCGCGGACCCCGGTGACGCCGCTGCCGGGCAGCAGCCGGGGACCCGGGTCGACGCGGCCTGGGGCGCCGGGATGCTCGCCGAGGTGGCCGTCGCGCACGAACAGGGTCTGGACCCGATCGCGAGTCTCCGTGCCGCGGTGGCGATGCTCGAGGTGGCGGGCCGCAGCCTCGAGCAGGACGACCGCGGAGAGGACCGGGCAGACGACCGCGGGGGCGACCGCGCAGACGACCGTGACGACCACGACGAAGAGCGGGCGTCCTCCTAACCCGAAAAAGGAGGACGCCCGCGAGCGGGAGACGGCGTCACCAGGGAGCGACGCCGACAGGGGATCCCGCTCGAACCGCGGAGGCGCTTGCAGCACGCCGCCTCCGCTGCCGGCCGACGCGCGGATCAGGCACGCTCCGACCGAGGTTCTGGATGCAGAATATCAGCGGACACGCGCTGCTGCAAGAGGCGGTCCTGCTCTGCGAGAATCGACGGCATGGCGACGACCGTGACGGCCCCCAGGGGCATGCGAGACCACCTCCCCGCCGACAAGGCCCGGCGGGAGCACGTGCTCGGCGTCATCCGCGGTGTGTACGCGCGACACGGGTTCGACGAGATCGAGACGCCGGTCGTCGAGGACGCCGCCCGCCTCCACTCCGGACTCGGTGGCGACAACGAGAAGCTGGCCTTCGCCGTGATGCGCCGCGGGCTGACCACCGAGGACCTGCGGCAGGCCGACGCGCCGCTGGACCTCGCCGACCTCGGGCTGCGGTTCGACCTGACCGTCCCGCTCGCCCGGTTCTACGCCTCGCACCGCGCCGAACTGCCGAGCGTGTTCCGTGCCGTGCAGATCGCGCCCGTGTGGCGTGCCGAGCGTCCGCAGAAGGGGCGGTACCGCCAGTTCGTGCAGTGCGACATCGACGTCCTGGGCGAGCCCGGGCAGCTCGCCGAGATCGAACTCATCCGGGCGACCACCGCAGCGCTCGACGCGCTCGGCATCGTCGGCACGTCGATCCGGATCAACGACCGCCGCATCCTGCTCGCGCTCCTCGCCTCGTGGGGGGTCACCGAGCAGTCCGCAGCCGACCGGGCCCTCATCACGGTCGACAAGCTCGACAAGATCGGGGCCGTCGGCGTCGCGGAGGAGCTCGGGACCACGCTCGGCCTCGACCCCGCCGCCACGGCCGACACGATCCGGGCGCTCGAGTCCGCCAACTGGGACAGCGTGCGCGGTGCCGACTGGCTCGACGCCGAGGCGTTCGCCGACCTCGAGCGACTGCGCGCGGCGCTCCCGGGCGTCGACCTCCGCTTCGACCCGACGCTCGTCCGCGGCATGGGGTACTACACCGGCACGATCTTCGAGGTCGCGCACCCCGACTTCGGGTACAGCCTCGGTGGGGGCGGCCGCTACGACGGCATGATCGGGCGCTTCCTCGGGCAGGACGTCCCGGCGGTCGGGTTCTCGCTCGGGTTCGAGCGGCTCGTGGACCTCGTGTCGCTGCCCGGTTCGGCCGAGTCCGACGCCGTCGTGCTCGTGTACGACAAGGACGTCGACCCGGTCCGGTTGGCCGCGCTGAAGGCCGAGGCACTGGACACGCACCACCGCGTGCGCCTCGAGAAGCGCACGAAGAACATGAAGAACCTCCTCGCCGGACTCGCGGAGCAGGGCTTCGGCTCGTTCGCCACCGTCGGGACCGACACCACGTCGCTCGACGGCGTGGAGTTCCGTCCGCTCGCCTGACGGACTCCTCCCGGTCATCCACAGCCAGGCGTCGCGGTGCAGCGGCGTCGCTAGGATCGACAGCGCAACCACCACAACCCAACGACAGGGAGTTCCCCGTGGCAGTGATCGATGCCGTAGGCGCACGCGAAGTCCTCGATTCCCGAGGCAACCCGACGGTCGAGGTCGAGGTCCTCCTCGACGACGGTGTCGTCTCGCGCGCCCTCGTCCCGTCCGGTGCCTCCACCGGCGCCTTCGAAGCGTACGAGCTGCGCGACGGCGACGACTCCCGGTACGGCGGCAAGGGCGTGCTCAAGGCCGTCGAGGCCGTGCTCGACGAGATCGGCCCGGCGCTCGAGGGCTTCGACGCCACGGACCAGCGTCTCGTCGACGCCGCGCTCATCGAGCTCGACGGCACCGAGAACAAGTCCCGCCTCGGCGCGAACGCCATCCTCGGCGCCTCGCTCGCCGTGGCCCGCGCCGCGGCCGATTCGGTCGACCTGCCGCTGTTCCGCTACCTCGGTGGTCCGAACGCGCACACGCTCCCCGTGCCGCTCATGAACGTCGTCAACGGCGGCGCGCACGCCGACACCAACGTCGACATCCAGGAGTTCTTCCTGGTGCCGTACGGCGCCGAGTCCTTCTCGGAGGCCCTGCGCTGGGGCGTCGAGACCTACCACGCCCTCAAGGGCGAGCTGAAGAAGCAGGGCCTCGCGACCGGCCTCGGCGACGAGGGCGGCTTCGCGCCGGAGCTCGCCTCGAACCGCGCCGCGCTCGACTTCCTCCTCGCGGCGATCGAGAAGGCCGGCTTCACCCCGGGCAAGGACATCGCGCTGGGCCTCGACGTCGCCAGCACCGAGTTCTTCCACGACGGCAAGTACTCCTTCGAGGGCAAGCAGCTCTCGAGCGCCGAGTTCACGCAGTACTTCGTCGACCTGGCCCGTGACTACCCGCTCGCCACGATCGAGGACCCGCTGGCCGAGGACGACTGGGAGGGCTGGACCCACCTGACCGCCGAGCTCGGTTCGAAGCTGCAGATCGTCGGCGACGACCTGTTCGTCACCAACCCGACGCGGCTCCAGCGCGGCATCGACGAGAAGGCCGGCAACTCGATCCTGGTCAAGGTGAACCAGATCGGCACGCTGACCGAGACCCTCGACGCGGTCTCCCTCGCGCACCGCCACGGCATGACCGCGATCCTGTCGCACCGCTCCGGTGAGACCGAGGACACCACGATCGCGGACATCGCGGTCGCGGTCGACGGTGGTCAGATCAAGACCGGCGCCCCGGCCCGCTCGGACCGCGTCGCCAAGTACAACCAGCTGCTCCGCATCGAGGAAGAGCTCGGCGACGCGGCGGTCTACGCCGGCCGCTCCGCCTTCCCGCGTTCGGCTTCGCTGTAACCCAGCACCCGCCGAGACGCCGTCCTCCGTTCGGAGGGCGGCGTCTCGCCGTTCCGCGGAACGGACCCGCCCGCGCGTGCCACCGACTCACGCGAGCCGCCTCGTCTGCGCGAGACGCCCTGTCCGCGCGAGCCGTTCCTCCCGTCTGCGCGAGCCGTTCCTCCCGTCTGCGCGGGACGCCCCGTCTGCGCGAGACGCCCCCGTCTGCGGACGACGCCGCGGTGCGCGCGAGACGCCTCCGAATTCGGCGGCGTCTCGCCGAGGTGGCGGCGGTTCGGCGGCCCGGCGGCGTCTCGTCGGTCAGTTGACGTCCCGGGGCCCGAGCCAGCCGGGAGACCCGGGCCCCACCTCGAGGTCGGTGGAGCGTGACGCCCCCGTCTGCGTACGACGCCGCGGTGCGCGCGAGACGCCTCCGGATTCGGCGGCGTCTCGCCGAGGTGGCGGCGTCTCGGCGGCCCGGCGGCGGCCCGTCGGTCAGTTGACGTCCCGGGACCCGAGCCAGCCTGGAAGCCCGGGCCCCGCCTCCAGGCAGGTGGAGCGTGACGCCCCCGTCTGCGCGTGAGGCCGCGGTGCGCGCGAGACGCCTCCGGATTCGGCGGCGTCTCGACGAGGTCGCGGCGTCTCAGCGCGGCGGGGGCGTCTCGGGGACCGAGCCGGACTGGAGGCGCGGGGCGCGGGGCGCTTCCAGCGTCGGCAGCCGTCGCTGAGAGGGTGCGCAACGCGCGCGCGGCGGGATGCCGAGCCCCGACGGCCGCGTTATCGTCGTCGTCGTGCCCAGCCAGAAGCCCCGCGTCCGCCGCGTCCCCGTGGCCATGCCCGAGGGAGCGACCTCGGGACAGCCGTGGTACCGGTCGCTGCACTTCTCCGGGTTCAGCTTGCTGATGCTCGCGATCATCGTGCTCTTCGTCGTGGTGCTCGCCCCCTCGCTCCGCACGCTCGTGCAGCAGCAGGACCAGATCACCGACATGCAGCGGCAGGTCGCGGCGCAGAAGGCCGACGTCGCGCAGAAGAAGCACGACGTGGCGCGCTGGGACGACCCCGCTTACATCGAGGCACAGGCGCGCGACCGCCTGCTCTACGTGTACCCGGGCGAGGAGAGCTACCTGGTGATGGGCAGCGAGGCCGGCGCTTCGGCCACCCCGGCGCCGAGGACCGAGTCCGGCACCCCGGTCAGCTCGACGGTGCAGACGCCGGACGTGGACTGGGTGCGGTCGATGCTCTCGTCCGTCCTCGAGTCCGGGCTGTCGGACGAGACCGATGACGAACTCGAGCGCCGCGGCGACACCGGTGACGGCAGCGGCAGCGACACCGACCGCGGGACGGACAGCGGCTCGTCCCCCGAGTAGGGCCGACGCGCGGAGTCGGGTAGGCTCACGTGCCCGTGACGACCCCTCCGTTCGACCCGCCGACCGCGCACGACGTGCAGGTGGTGACCGCCCAGCTCGGACGCCCCGCCCGTGACGTGATCGGCATCGCTGCTCGCTGCGTCTGCGGCAACCCGACGGTCGTGTCCACGAAGCCCCGCCTCGGCAACGGCACCCCGTTCCCGACGCTCTACTACCTCTGCCACCCGGCAGCCACCGCAGCGGTCAGCACCCTCGAGGCGAACCAGGTCATGCCCGAGCTGGCCGCCCTCCTCGAGGACGCGGACACCGCTGAGCAGTACCGCCACGCGCACCAGGCGTACCTCGACGACCGTGAGTCGATCGAGCACGTCGAGGAGATCGCGGGCATCAGCGCCGGTGGCATGCCCACCCGCGTGAAGTGCCTGCACGCGCTCGTCGGGCACGCCCTCGCCGCCGGACCCGGCGTCAACCCCATCGGAGACCTCGCGCTGGAGCGCGCGGACTGGTCGCCGTCTCGGTGCGAATGCCGGGCCTATGATGAGGATGCAGACGCCGGAGTCGGGGTGGGTGGCGGCGAGTCCTGACCAGCCGCCCAGCAGTCCAACCACCCCAAGGAGATCACCAACCGTGCCCAAGATCCTCGTCGTCGGCGGCGGCTACGCCGGCTTCTACACCGCATGGAAGCTCGAGAAGCACCTTCGCAACGGCGAAGCCGACGTCGTCATGGTGGACCCGCTGCCGTACATGACGTACCAGCCGTTCCTCCCCGAGGTCGCCGCCGGGTCGATCGAACCGCGTCACGCCGTGGTCTCGCACCGCCGCCACCTCAAGTCGACCCGTGTCGTCACCGCGAAGGTCACCGGGGTCGACCACGCGAACAAGACCGCGACCATCACCCCCGCGGTCGGCGAGCCGTGGCAGGAGTCGTACGACCAGATCGTCATGACCGCCGGCGCCGTCTCGCGCACCTTCCCGATCCCGGGCGTCGCGGACGAGGCCATCGGCCTGAAGACCATCGAAGAGGCTGCGGCGATCCGGGACAAGATCCTCACCAACTTCGCCAAGGCAGCGAACCTGCCGGCCGGCCCCGAGCGGCAGCGTCTGCTCACGGTCGTCGTCGTCGGTGGTGGCTTCGCCGGTATCGAGGTCTTCGCCGAACTCCGCTCCTTCGTCTCGGACCTGCTCAGCAGCTACCCGCAGATCGCCTTCGAGGACACGCACTTCCACCTCGTCGAGGCGATGGGCCGCATCATGCCCGAGGTCTCGCTCGAGACCTCGCACTGGGTGCTCAAGAACCTCGCCGAGCGCGGGGCCACCGTGCACCTCGAGACGCAGCTCGCCTCGGCCGTCGGTGGCGTCTGCCAGCTCAAGGCCAAGGACGAGTCGATCGAGGTCATCGAGTCCGACCTGATCATCTGGACCGCCGGCGTCATGGCGAACCCGATGGTCAAGGGCACCGACTTCCCGCTCGAGCCCCGCGGCCGCATCACGGTGCAGCCCGACCTCCGCATCGTCGACGAGGGCACGGTCATCGCCGACGCCTGGGCCTGCGGTGACGTCGCGGCCGTCCCGGACCTCACCGGTGGTGGCGTCGGCGGCATGTGCGTGCCGAACGCCCAGCACGCGGTCCGTCAGGCCAAGCAGCTCGCGAAGAACCTCGTCGCGACCCTGCGCGGCGAAGCCACCGTCGACTACAAGCACGAGAACCTCGGTGCCGTCGCCGGCCTCGGTCTCGGCATCGGTGTCTTCCAGTCCGGGAAGTTCGCGATGAAGGGCTTCCTGGCCTGGGGCGCCCACCGCGGCTACCACGGTCTGGCCATGCCGTCGTGGGAGCGCAAGATCCGCGTCGTCGGCGACTGGGTCTCCGGCTTCTTCCTCGGTCGCGACATCGTATCGCTCGACGACCGTGAGACGCCCCGCGCCGCGTTCGAGGCGTGGGCCTCCCGCCCGAAGCCGGCCGTCGAGGCCGCTCCGGCAGCCGAGTCCCCGGCCGAGGGCCAGCCCGCCGGTGCTGCCGGTCCCGCGTACGCCACGCCCGCCGAGGACGTCTCGAAGGCCGCCGAGCCCGTCGGCGCCGGCGAGTCCGCCAAGACCGAGTAGGCAGCGCACACCCACTGTCGAGAGGGCGGTCACCCGACGGGTGGCCGCCCTCCGGCGTCGGTAGGCTGTCCCGGCGCGGCCGCCCGTCGCCGTGCGCCCCCGTGGCCCAATCGGTAGAGGCATGCGACTTAAAATCGCCGAGATGAGGGTTCGAGTCCCTCCGGGGGTACGGAGACCGGACGGGCATCCGACTCAACATCGCCGAGATGAGGGTTCGAGTCCCTCCGGGGGTACGGAGACCGGACGGGCATCCGACTCAACATCGCCGAGATGAGGGTTCGAGTCCCTCCGGGGGTACGGAGACGGGACGGCACGCCCGCCGTACTCGTTACGCTGACCAGGTGGTCGGGATCGGGAGCGCGCTGACGAACCTCCGGGACGCGCTCCGGCGCCCCGAGGCCCACGTCGAGGTCATCGACGGCGGGACGGTCCCCGTCGGCATGCTGCTCGGCACGCTCGGCGCCCTGCTCCTCGACGCGGGCAGCTCGGTCACCGACGTCCGCTCAGCGCTCGAGAAGGCCCGCGACGCAGCGGGCGTCGGCAACGGCCTCGCCATCGGGGTGCTGCCCGCGCTCGTCATCGTCAGCGAGACCGCGACGGGCGCCGCGACGATCGTCAACGCCGAGGGCATCGAGCTCTCGTTCCGCCAGTCCGCCCGCGCGAACCGCCTGGTGCTCGGTCTGGAGCGCGGCGCGATCGCCCTCGCCGAGATCCCCGCCCGGGTCCGGAGCATCCGCCAGGGCACGCGACCACCGGCCCCGCTGCCGTGGGTGCTCGGCAACGCACTGACCTCCGCCGGGCTCGCGGTCGTGTTCCGGTGCCCGTGGTGGGCGGTCCTCCTCGCGCTGGTGGTCGGGGCGCTCGTGGGGGTCATCGGCCTGCTGCTCCGGCGCTTCCGTGAGGCCGTGGCCGTCGTGCCGTTCCTCGCGGCCTTCTGCTCGACGGCCGTCGTCGGACTCGTCGCGGCCGGCACGGGCTTCGACCACGTCCCGCTGTACGCCGTGTGCGCGCCGGTCGCGGTGTTCGTGCCCGGAGCACTCATCACGAACGCCCTGCTCGAACTCACCGCCGCCGACATCGTCACGGGGTCGGCCCGGCTCATGCAGGGGCTCATCATGCTCGGCTTCATGGCCGCCGGGATCGCGGCGGGGAGCACGGTGACCGGCCTCCGCATCGACCCGACCTCGGCGGCACTCGTCGGCGAGGTCGCGGGCATCGGCACCGACCGACCCGGTTGGGAGGCCGTCCCGGCGCTCTGGGCGTCGTGGGTCGCCGTGGTGGTCCTCGCGACCGGCATCAGCCTCGTCTTCGGATCCGGGTGGCGCCTGACGGCGGCGTCGGTCGTCGTCATGGTCACCGCCTACGCCGTCGTGTCGTTGCTCACGCCGCTCAGCGGCAGCGTCGTCGCGACGGGCCTCGCCGCGGCGCTGCTGTTCGTCGCGACGCGTGTCCTCGAACGCATCGTCCCGGTGGTGCCGGCGACCGTGTCGTTCCGGCCGGCGTTCCTGCTGCTCGTGCCCGGCACGGTCGGGCTGGTCGCGGTCGCGACGTTCGACGCCGCCGCGCTCGCGACGCCGCTCGCGACCTTCGTCAGCCTCTGCGTCGGGACGAAGATCGGCGGGCTGCTGCCCGGCCTGTTCGCCCGGTCGGCGCCGACCCACTGACCGAGGGGATCCGGCAGCCGGCGCCGGGACCACCTGGCGTCACACGACCGGTGCACGTCGTCCCGTTCTGGAGGCTCGGTCTCCGCCCGCCGGACAAGGGAGCGGACTGCGCGTGGTGGGCTTCCCGGCCGACGCCGTGCCGGTCACTGTCGGACCGGTGCCCGGTCCGTTGGGCTTGTGCGGGCCTCCCGGCCGACGCGTGCCGGTCGCTGTCGGACCGGTTGCCGCTCCGTGCGGAGCCTGCGGGCCGCCCCGCCGGCGCGCATCCGGTGCGCGCCCGCCGCCGCCACGGAACCGGTCAGGACGCGGAGGCACCTCCGCGGAGCCGGGGCCAGAGCAGGACGGCTGCCGCGAGGGCGACGACCACCGCGACCGCGGAGGCCCAGGCGACGAGCGGCAGGTGCGTCCCGGTCGGGCCGGAGTAGACCGCCGCGGCCAGACCGACGGCGACGGCCGCGAGGGCGCCGTACCGCGGACGGGACGCGGCGGCGAGGGCTGCTCCTGCCGACCCCCGGAGCGGCAGGAGCGTCACGACGAGTGCGCCGAGGCCGCCGACGCAGAGCGTGCTGGCGAACTCGGACACGAGCGAGGCGGTGAACCCGGACCCGGCCGTCACACTGTGCACGACCCATCCGACGGCGGCGAGGACGAGCAGCGTCACCGACCGCCACGTGGCGCTCCGCGCACAGGCCGCGACACCGTTCCCGAGTCGCATGGCGGCGGTGTCCACGTCGGTGCGGCCGACGGGCACCAGGAGGACGCCGACGACGAGGGCGGGGGAGAGGTCCGCGGTGCGGGTGAGGCCGCTCGCGACGACCGCCGCGAGCACGAGACCGGGTGAGACCCGGAAGGTGACGGCTCGTCGATCCTCACCAGCAGCCCACCGCGTCGCGAGCACGACACCGGCCGTGAGCACGACGACGCCGGCGAGGACGGCCAGGGCGAGTCGGACGTAGCGAGCCTCGAGGGCGATCCCGGTGCCCAGCAGCGTGGACACCGCGGCGAGCGTCGTGCCGACCGCGATCGAGACCCAGGCCGGCAGTGCGTCGTCACCGCGTGTGCGCTCGGACCGGGGCCGGTTGCGGCCCGTGAAGCCGGATGCGGGACGCGGCAGTCGCCCGCGGAGGGCGCCGGCGAGGACCCGCACCGGTCCGGCCACCAGGAGCAGGAACGCGGCGGCGACGCCGACCGCGATCGCGAGCGTGCGCCAGGAGAACGAGGACTGGATCGTGGGGACCGCGTGGTCGTACGCCGTGGCGACCGTCCAGTCACCTGCTGGGCCGGACCAGTCCGGCCGCCCGTCGTGTCGGCCGTCGGTGCCACCGCCGGGCACGCCCGCGGAGGGTGGGCCGTCGGCGGGGGCCCCCGGTCCGCCACCCGGTCCGTCGTCGGGGTCGGACTGCTGTCCTCGGCCGGGCCGGGGCGTCGGGGCCACGGCGCCGCTGCCGGAGGAGGGGCGGTCGGCGCCCGGGTCCGATCCGGACCCGTCGGTGGGCGACGGCCCGGCGGCCGACGGCCCGTTCACGCGGACCGGGACCGCGGGCGCCGCCCGGGAGGTGTTGCCCGCGACGTCCTGCGCCCCCGCGCTGATGCGGTGGGCGCCGCCACGGAGCACGTCGGCGACGCGGCACGACCACGCCCCCGAGGCCGTGACCTCCGCCCGGCACACCGCGACGTCGTCGACGTAGGCGGTCACGATCGTCCCGGGCTCCGCCGTGCCGGCGATGCGGACCGAGCGTCCGTCGACGACCGCGGACGCCGACGGAGTGCCGATGCGGGGAGCGGCCGGGGCCGTGCGGTCGATCGTGATGGTGCTCGGCGGCGAGACCGCGCTCCGGAGGTCGGAGCGGTACCCGTCGGCCGTGCTCGCGGTCTGCGTCGCCGTCACGGTGGACGGGCCGTCTGCGGGCGCACCGGGACCGACGGCCCAGGAGACGTGCCAGGTGCCGGCGGGTCCGACGATCGCGGTGCGCACAGCCGTGCTGCCGGCCCGGGTGACCGTCACGGTCGCGCCTGGTCGGCCGGTGCCCGTGACGGCCCCGGCGGTCGGTCGCCGGGTGGTGACGACCGGTGGGACGATCACGTCCGACGGAGCGGCGTCGGCGCTCGGGAGGGACGAGGTGGTCGTGTCGAGGACGGTGAAGACCTGCGCCGGTCCCGAGTGCACGGTGCCCACGCACGACCAGGTGCCGTCGGCCCTGGCGGTCGTCCGGCACACCGAGGCGGACGGGACGGCGGGGTCGGCGACGCGGACACCGTGCCCCGGGGCGGCACGGCCCGAGAAGCGCGCGAGGTCGGTCGTGAGGTCCCCGGGGTCGGCGATGGTCGGCGCCGTCGGGGCGCCGCCCGACGGCGGTGCCACGGGTGTCCGGCTCGGTGACGGGCTCGGTGCGGCGGGCGCCGGGACCGGGTTCGCGAACGTGGGTGGCTCGGTCGGCGGCGCGGTCGTGCCGGCACCGGGCAGGGTGGAGGGGACGGCGGCCACCGGTACGGCGTCGAGCGGTACCAGCACGAGGGGTACCAGGACGAGACCGACCGCAGCGACGAGCAGGCGGGCGACCGTGCCACGGCTCCGGGATCGCCGAGCCCGGGTACCGCCCCTCGCACCCCGGTGTCCCACGTCGCCCCCTGCCGTGTCCATCCCCTCCATCCCACGTGATCAGGCGCCCCGGGTCAACACCCCGCGCGGACGATCCGGCCGGTTCTGCGCCGATCGTCGCCCGAGCCGGGCGTGGTCCGCGAGCAGGGTGTGCGGCACTCGGGAATCGGCCGTGAAGATCCTCCCCCGGTGAGGGCGCTCCGACCTGCTCGGTAAGATCGTCGAGGACCTCCCTGGTCCGCCCGACGGACCCTGGTGGTCCGGCACGACCGCGGCCCGACGCGCAGAGGAGCACGACCGAATGGACACCGGACTCATCACGGCACTCATCGTGGTCGGCGTGGTGGTCGTCGTCCTCGTGGTGATCGGGATCTGGCTCTGGGTCAGTCACAAGTCGCTCGTCGCACTGCAGGGACGGGTCGACAGCGCTTGGTCGGAGATCGCCGAGCACCTGCAGCACCGTGCCGAGTTGATCCCGACGATCGTGAGCACCGTGCAGGGGTACGCCGCGCACGAGGAGTCCGTCTTCTCCGCCGTGGACCGGGCCCGCACCGAGACGCTCTCCGCCGGGGACGCCGTCGCGGCCTCCTCCGCCGAGGGGCACATGCAGAAGGCACTGAAGAGCGTCTTCGCGGTCGCCGAGCACTACCCGCAGCTCCAGTCGAGCCAGGGGTTCCTCGAACTCCAGTCGCAGCTCGTCGCCACCGAGGACAAGATCCAGTCCGCACGCCGGCACTACAACGGCGGCGTCCGCGAGCTCAACACCAAGGTGAAGTCGTTCCCCACGTCCACCTTCGCGAAGCACCGCGGGGTCGGGCCCGCTCCGTTCTTCGAGACGGCCGAGCCCGCCGCGATCGCGGAACCCCCGCGCGTCCAGTTCTAGGCGGCTCCGTTCGTCAGCCGTCCCGTCGTGGACGGACACCCAGCGCGCCGGCCAGGTCCGCGGCGGCCGTCCCGCGGTCGGTGACCTCGACGTCGCCGAGCCCCTGCCACGCCGCTGTCCGGCGGAGCAGCGCCGCCAGGCGGTCGACGTCCACCACCGACCCGGGCTCGTGCCAGGCCGTCCTAACGTGCAGCACCCCGCGCTGCCGGTCGCTCTTCAGGTCGACGCGCCCCACGAGCGCCTCGTCCTGCAGTACCGGGAGCACGTAGTACCCGAACACCCGCTTCGGTGCCGGCGTGTAGATCTCGATCCGGTAGTGGAAGCCGAACACCCGCTCGGCACGCGGCCGGAACCAGACGACCGGGTCGAACGGGCTGAGCACGGCGTCGGCGTCGACCCGTCGCGGCACCCGTGCGTCGACGTGCATCCACGCGCGGTCCTTCCACCCCGCCACCGACACCGGGACGAGCTCGCCGGCGTCCTCCAGGTCGGCGATCGCCGCAGCGGTGTCGTCCGCGCGCAACCGGTGGTGGTCCGCCAGGTCCGCGCGGGTGCCGATGCCCACCGCGCGGGCCGAGCGTCGGACGAGTTCCCGGACGGCGTCCTGCCGGTCCGGAGCGGTCGCGAAGTACCCGGCCGGCAACACCTGGTCGGGGAGCGCGTACACCCGCTCGAAGCCGGCACGGCCCGCGCTGACGACGTCGCCCCACCGGAAGAGCTGTTCCAGCCCGTGCTTGACGTCGCTCCAGCCCCACCAGGGGCCCCGGCGCACGTTCGACTCGTGCTCGACGGCGCTCGCCGGCATCGGCCCCTGCGCCGCGAGCAGCGCGAGGAGCTCACCGCGCACCCGGGCGGTGCGTTCGACCCCGGCGATCCGGTTCGGCCGCGTCGCGTCCCGCTCCCGGTACGCGTCCATGCGCCAACGGAACAGGCGGAGGTCGTCGCGCGGGACGAACGCCGCCTCGTGCGCCCAGTACTCGATCCACGGGCTGCGCTGGGTGAGCGTCAGCCGGTCGAGGGCCGCCTTGTCGTAGGCGCCGAGGCGTGCGTACAGGGGGAGGTAGTGGCTCCGCTCGAAGACGTTGACGGAGTCGATCTGCAGCAGGCCGAGACGTGCCGCGCCGGCCGCCACCGTGCGCGCGGTGACCGCTTCCGCTCGGGGCCGGCCGAACCCCTGCGCGGCCAGGGCCACCCGGCGGGCCTCGGAGGCGGAGAGCGTGGTCCTGACCATGGGGGAACGCTACCGACGGCGCCCGACACCGCGTGCCGATCCGGTCCGTGCCGCGCCCGGTACTCCTGCGGCATCGCGTGGATACAGTGAGCGCATGGCTTGGGTCAAGAAGGCGCACCCCGATCCCGTGGTCGAGGAATCGGTGCCGATCGGCATGCGGATCGCGGGGGCGTTCTCGTGGCGGGTGCTCGTCATCGCGGGCGTGATCGCGCTCTTCGTCTGGCTGATGACGATCTTCAGCGACATCCTCGTCCCCTTCCTCGTCGGCATCGTGATCTCCGCGCTCCTGGTGCCGATCTCGAACCGGCTGCAGCGGCACCACGTGCCGAAGTGGCTCGCCGTCATCCTCAGCCTGCTCGGGGGGCTCGCCGCGGTCGCAGCGCTGCTCTGGCTCGTCATCGACCAGATCATCGCGTCGTACCCCTCGCTCCGCGACCGCACGGTGTCCCAGTTCGGCAACGTCCGCGAGTTCGTGCTGAACTCCGGATTCGGGATCTCACAGGCGGACGTCGACAACTGGATCGGGGAGGCCACGACCTGGGTGCAGGACAACACCGGGACGATCCTGTCCGGTGTCGCCACTGCCGGCTCGAGTGCCACGCACGTGTTCGAGGCGCTCTTCATCATCCTGTTCACCACGATCTTCCTGCTCATCGACGGCAAGAACGTCTGGCGCTGGACCGTGCGGCTCTTCCCGCGCAAGGCCCGCGCCACCGTGGACGGGGCCGGCGTCGCGGGGTGGATCACCCTGACGAGCTTCATCCGCGTGCAGATCTTCGTGGCCTTCGTCGACGCCGTGGGCATCGGCCTCGGTGCGTTCATCGTCGGACTGTTCTTCGGCGGCATGCCGCTCGTCATCCCGATCGCCGCGATCGTGTTCCTCGGTGCCTTCATCCCGGTCGTCGGCGCGATCGTCACCGGCTTCCTGGCGGTCTTCGTCGCGCTCATCTTCAACGGTCCGCTCGCCGCGGTGCTGGTGCTCGGCGTCGTCCTGCTCGTCCAGCAGATCGAGGGCCACATCCTGCAGCCCCTCGTGATGGGCAACGCCGTCAAGGTGCACCCCCTCGCGGTGGTGCTCGGTGTGACCGCCGCGTCCGGGCTCGCCGGCATCGCCGGGGCGTTCTTCGCGGTCCCGCTCATCGCGACGCTCAACGCGATGGTCACGACCATCGCGAGCGGCCGGTGGCGGGGACTCGACTCGGAGCACGTCCGCGAAGCGACCCCGAAGCGCGGCCAGCACGGCCGCATCCAGCTCCTCCGACGACGTCGTCACCAGATCGGCGACGACGTCCCGGCACCGGGCAGCGACGCGCAGCCCGCGGCCGAGCCCGGGACCGCCAGCACGAACTGAGCGTCACGTGGCACGCGACCGCTCCGCGACCGACGATGATGGGACCGTGACCGACACGACTGCAGCCCCGATCCCGACGCTCGCCGACATCGAGGCCGCGCGCGAGACGATCGCCGGGGTGGCGCGGGTGACCCCGATGGAGACGTCGAAGTTCCTCGAGGGCCTGCTCGGGTCGCCGGTGCACCTCAAATGCGAGAACCTGCAGCGCACCGGCGCGTACAAGGTGCGCGGTGCCTACAACCGGTTGTTCACGCTGTCGGCCGAGCAGCGGGAGGCCGGGGTCGTCGCCGCCAGCGCCGGCAACCACGCGCAGGGGGTCGCCTTCGCCGCGCGCGAGCTCGGCATCCCGGCGACGATCTTCACGCCGGTCGGCGTCGCCCTGCCGAAACTGCAGGCCACCCGCCGGTACGGGGCGGACGTCGTCCTGCGCGGGCACTCGGTGGAGGAGGCGCTCTCCGCCGCGAAGGACTTCGCCATCCGCACGGGCGCCGTCTTCATCCCGCCGTTCGACCACCCCGCGGTGATCGCCGGTCAGGGCACGGTCGGCCTCGAGATCGTCGACCAGGTGCCCGACGTCGACACGGTCGTCGTGCCGATCGGCGGCGGCGGCGTCATCTCCGGCATCGCGATCGCGGTGAAGGGGATGGCCGAGCGCCTCGGTCGTGACATCCGGGTCATCGGCGTGCAGGCCGAGAACGCGGCCGCCTACCCGTCGTCGATCCAGGCGGGGGAGCCCGTCACCATCACGACGAGCCCGACGATCGCGGACGGCATCGCGGTCGCGCGCCCGGGCGACATGAACTTCCCGATCATCCGCGATCTGGTCGACGAGATCGTGACCGTCTCCGACGACGACGTCGCCCGGGCACTCCTCGTGCTGCTCGAGCGCGCGAAGCTCGTGGTCGAGGCCGCCGGTGCCGTCGGCGTCGCGGCGATCATGGCGGGCGCGGTGCACGACACCGGCCGGACCGTGGTCCTCCTCAGCGGCGGCAACATCGACCCGCTCATGATGGAGCGGATCATCACGCGCGGACTCGTCGCCGCGTCCCGCTACATCGGGATCCGGATCATGCTGCCGGACCGTCCGGGTCAGCTCGCCCGCGTCTCGCAGATCATCTCGGACGCCGGTGCCAACGTCGTCGAGGTCCTGCACACCCGTCACGGCCAGGGCGTGGTGATCAGCGAGGTGGCGCTCGACCTGTCGATCGAGGCGCGCGGGCCCGAACACGCCGACGAGGTCATGGCCCGGCTGCAGGAGGCCGGCTTCCGCCCGGAGCAGCTCACGAACTGACGCGCGCTCCTCCGGCGGGACCGCGCTGCGCACGGCGACGGCCTGGAGGCCCGGGCCGGCCCGGCGGACGGCGGTCGCGCCTCCAGGCCGTCGCGACGGTCAACGACCTCCGGCCCGCCGTGCGCGGCGGGCACACGACGGCCCGGCGTGTACCAGGAGGGTCCACGCCGGGCCGGAGGTCGGGTGCCGCGAAGGCCGCGAAGGCCGCGAAGGCCGTGAGGGCCTACGGCTCGTACCGCTCGACCTTCGTGACCTCGACGGCGATCTCCTTGCCGTTCGGGGCCGTGTACGTCGTCGCCTCACCGGCACGGAGGCCGACGATCGCGGCGCCGACCGGGCTGACCGGGCTGTACACGGTGAGGTCCGAGCCCTCCGCGACGATCTCGCGGTTGCCCACGAGGAACGTCGAGGAGTCGCCGGCGATGGTCGCGGTGACGACGGTGCCCGGTTCGACGGTGCCGTCGAACTCGGCTTCGGTGACGGTGGCGTGCTTGAGGAGCTCGGTCAGGGAGCGGATGCGGGCCTCGATCTTGCCCTGCTCGTCCTTGGCGGCGTGGTAGCCACCGTTCTCCTTGAGGTCGCCCTCTTCGCGCGCGGCCTCGATGCGGCTCGCGATCTCGATGCGGGCCGGGCCGGTGAGCTGTTCGAGCTCGGCGGTGAGACGGTCGAACGCCTCCTGGGTCAGCCAGGTGCCCTGCGTGTCGTTGCTCATGTCGTTTCCCTTCGGCCGCGACGGTCGGGACCGGTCACGGCGTGTGGCGCAAAAGAATCGAGACCGGCCGGCGGCCGGTCTCGAATCGTGATTCCGAGCAGTCTAGGGAACCCAGCACGAGTGGATCAAGCCGGTGACGGCCCGCGACGTCGTGTTCACGGGCGTCGAGAGCGAGCGGCTGCGCTGGTCGTCCGCCGGCACCGTCACCACCCGCCAGCCGACGATCGTGTAGCCCTTGTCGAGCGCCTGGACCGCGCACTCGACCTCGGTGCCCGGGTCGACCGCCAGCTGGGTGTGCACGACGACCTGGTGGTCCGAGAGGACCTCGTACCCGACGTCGTCGGTGTCGAGCCCGTGGTCGGTCTGTCCGGGGCCGGCCCAGATCGCCCACACCGCGAACACGACGGCGATCGCGACCGCGGTGACGATCGCGAGCAGCCTGCCCCGGCGTCGGGTGCCGGCGCCGCGACCGTAGCGGTCGTCCAGTGCCGCCCGGTCGGCGGGTGCCGCGCTACCGGCTGCTGCGGGCCCTGCTGCTGGGGCGGTGTGCTGATCGGACAGTTCGGGGCTCCCGGGGTGATTATCCTGATCCCAGGGTAGTTCACGCTCGCCGTGCGCCACCCGCGTCCGAAGGTCCGTGAGCAGTGGAGGAACGCTGTGCCCCGTCGTCTGCTCGCCGTGCACGCCCATCCCGACGACGAGTCGAGCAAGGGCGCGGCCACGGCGGCGAAGTACGTGGCCGACGGTGCGGAGGTCCTCGTCGTCTCGTGCACCGGGGGCGAGGCCGGGGACATCCTCAACGAGCAGCTGCCGGACGCGTCGAAGGCCCGCGCGCACCGCGACATGGCGGGCTTCCGCCGCACCGAGATGGCGGCCGCGCAGGCAGCCCTCGGGATCGACCACGTCTGGCTCGGGTACCACGACTCCGGACTGCCGGACACCGAGCAGGGTGAGACGGTCCGCCCCGGCACGTTCGCGACGGTCCCGCTCGAGTACAGCACCGCGGCCCTGGTCCGGGTCGTCCGTCGCTTCCGCCCGCACGTCCTGGTGACGTACGACGAGAACGGCGGCTACCCGCACCCGGACCACATCCGGACGCACGAGGTCTCGGTCGCTGCGTGGCGTGACGCCGCGGATCCCGAGAAGTACCCGGAGGCCGGGCCCGCCTGGTCCGTGTCGAAGCTGTACTACGAGCGCACCATGAACCCACGGCGGTTCTCGGCCTTCCACGAGGCCCTGCGGGAGCGCGACCCCGAGAACCCGCTCCTCGAGCAGCTCGGCGAGTGGGTGCAGCGGTTCGCGGACCGGCCGGACCTCGCCACGTCGCACGTCGACGTGCACGAGTACTTCGAGGCGCGGGACGCCGCACTCCGGGCGCACGCGAGCCAGGTGCCGCCGGACAGCCCGTTCTTCTACTGGCCGAACGACCTGCTCGCCGAGGTCTGGCCGACCGAGGACTACCAGCTCGTCGAGGCCCGAGTGCCGACCGAGCTCCCCGAGTCCGACCTGTTCGCAGGGATCCCATCCGAAGAGGACGCGCACGCGTGAGCACCATCGCCGCCGTACTGGCAGCCACCCCCAGCCCGAGCCCGAGCGGTGTCCCCGACGTCGACGTCACCCCCGGGGTCGCCGGCTTCGTCGCCATCGCGGTGGTCGCGATCGTGACGATCCTCCTCGTGCTCGACATGACGCGGCGCATCCGTCGCACCCGCTACCGCGCCGAGGTGCGGGAACGCCTCGAGGCCGAGGTCGCGGGCGAGCCCGACGACGGCGCCGCGACCGACGAGCCGTCGCGGCGGGCCGCCGAGGACGGCCGGGCCGACGTGGGTGACGACACCGAGCGCGGCTGACGCGTCCGCACGACGGACGGGAGGCTCCCCACCAGCTGGTGGGGAGCCTCCCGTCCGTCGTGGGTGCGGCGTCCGCGTGCCGCCTCAGCGCACCGGGTCGAGGGCGATGACCAGGATGCCCGCCCACTGCGCGGCGAAGGCGACGACCGTGAGGGCGTGGAAGACCTCGTGGAAGCCGAAGAACGTCGGCGACGGGTCCGGGCGCTTGAAGCCGTAGACGGCCGCTCCGAGGATGTACGCCACCCCGCCTGCGAGCACGAGCACGGTCATCGGCACGCTCGCCGCGAAGAGCTGCGGCAGGATGAGGAACGCCGCGCAGCCGAGCGCCAGGTAGAGGGGCACGTAGAGCCACCGCGGTGCGCCGATCCAGAAGACGCGGAAGGCGACGCCGAGCAGCGCCCCGCTCCACATCACCCAGAGCACCACGACCATGAGCGTGTGCGGCAGCGCACAGACCGCGACGGGGGTGTACGTGCCGGCGATGAGCAGGAAGATGTTCGTGTGGTCGATGCGCTTCAGCACGCGCTTGACGACCGGGCCCCACGGGAACCGGTGGTACGTCGCGGAGACGCCGAACATGATCATCGACGTCGCCATGAACACCGCACTCGCCGCCTTCGCGGCAGGGGTGGCCGCGAGCGCGATGAGCACGATGCCCATCGCCACGGCGAACGGGAACGTGCCGGCGTGGATCCACCCGCGCCAGGCCGGACGGGGCGCGTCCGTCGTGGCGGCGTCGGCGCTCGCCTCCTCCGTGAACGGGACGTGGGGGAGCGCTGGCGCGTCCTGGTCTGACTGCATGCCCTCGACGCTACGACCGGATCACGGAAGAGCGGCTGGGAGTCGCCGTGCGGAGTGGTTGCACTACAGTCGACGCGTGACGGGCAGGCTGGGATGGGCGGGGCGTGGGCTCCTCTACCGTGCGTACCAGAACCGCATCCGCCGTGAGATCGAGGGCGCGCAGAAGCCCAAGCACGTGGCGATGATCGTCGACGGGAACCGCCGGTGGGCCCGGCAGCTCGGTCTCGAGACCGCGGCACACGGCCACCGGGCCGGCGCTGCCAAGATCCCCGAGTTCCTGTCCTGGTGCGAGGACCTCGACATCCAGGTCGTCACGCTCTACCTGCTCTCGGCCGACAACCTGAAGGGTCGCGGCGGCGAGGAGCTCGACCAGCTCGTCGGGATCATCGCCGACCTGGCCGAGCGCCTGTCGCACCACCGCACGTGGCGGGTCCAGCACGTCGGGTCGAACGACGGCCTGCCGCCGGAGCTCGTCAGCGCGCTCGAGCGGGCCGAGGAACGCACGGCGGACCACGCCGGGCTGCACATCAACCTCGCGGTCGGGTACGGCGGTCGGCGGGAGATCGCGGACGCCATGCGGAGCATCGTCCGGTCCCACGGCGAGGGCGGTGGAACGCTCGACACCCTGGCCGAGGTGCTCACGCCCGAGCTCATCGGCGACCACCTGTACACGCAGGGGCAGCCGGACCCGGACCTCATGATCCGCACGTCGGGGGAGCAGCGGCTGTCGGACTTCCTGCTCTGGCAGAGTGCCCACAGCGAGTTCTACTTCGTCGAGGCCTTCTACCCGGACCTGCGCGAGGTGGACTTCCTCCGTGCGGTCCGCGACTTCGGGTTGCGCTCGCGACGGTTCGGCGGCTGAACCGCTCCACAGGGTCGGAGCCGGGGTGGCCGGGGCCGATCGCCCGGCACCGCGCGCCTGGCGTTCCGCGGACTGCATTCGACCGCCTGCACCGGTCCCAGTAGGCTCACAGGGTTCTGCCCACTGGAAGGTGCACCCCGTGACCACGATCGACGAGTACGTCGCCGGCTTCGCCGAGGAGCCCGGCTACCTCGACCACGCCGCGTTCGGCCCCGTGCAGACCGCCGTCCTCGAGGAGCAGCGTGTCCTCGGCCACATCCAGGAGCACATGCGCTTCGGGGCGATGGAGACGCTCGACGAACAGGACGCCCGGGTCCGCGCCGTCGCCGCCCGTCTCGTCCGCCGCCGGGAGGACCAGGTCGTCTCGCAGACCGCGACCACGCCCGGCCTGCTCCACACCGCCTTCGGCCTGACCGGTGGGGTCCTCGTCGCCGCCGACGAGTACCCGTCGCTGCCGCTCGCCCTCGCGAGTGCCGCGTCGGCGACCGGCGGCCGCGTGCAGCCCGTCGTCATCGAGTCCGGCGCCGGCTGGCTCACGCCCGAGCTGATCCGCGAGCGGCTCTCCGACGACGTGACCGCGGTGGCGCTGTCCCTCGTGGACTGGCGCACCGGCTACCTCGCCGACCTCGCCGCGATCCGGGACGTCATCGGCGACCGTCTGCTCATCGTCGACGCCATCCAGGGCTTCGGCGTCGTCGACGCCCCGTACGAGGTGGCGGACGTCGTCGCCACGGGCGGCCAGAAGTGGCTGCACGCCGGGTGGGGCACCGGCTTCGTGTCGTTCAGCGACCGGGCCCTCGAGCGCGTCCGGCCGGCGCTGTCCGGTCCGCACGGCACGACGGGCTGGCCGTCCGAGGTCCCGACCGTGCGCCCCGGTGCGACGGCCTTCAGCATGTCGCGGGTGGACCCCGTGTCCCAGGCCCGTCTCGCCGTCTCCCTCGAACGCCTCACCGCCGTCGGCGTCGCCGCCGTGCAGGAGCGCGTCGCGAAGCGGGTGGACCGGGTCATCGCCATCGCCGACGAGTTCGGCCTGCCCGTCGTGTCGAGCCACGACCTCCCGGAGCGCGCCGGAATCGTCGTGCTCCGCCCGGGTGCCGGACGGCTCACCGCACTGAGCGCAGCGCTGCACAACCACGGCGTCACCGCGACGGCCCGCCTCGGTGAGGTGCGGGTCTCGGTGTTCGCGTCCACGACGGACGAGACGCTCGGGATGTTCCGGGACGCCTGCGTCTCGTACGCCACGATGACGGCCTGACGCCTGACGCCGGCCGCTGGCCGCGCCTCCCGGCCGTTCAGCCGGCCGACACACGACCGTAACCGCGCGATCAGGCGTGTCGCTGGTGCGCTGCGCCCACCCGTCGTAGCTTGGCGACATCGGGCAACGCGCCCGGTCGGAGCGGCCACGGTCGGTGCTCCGGGACCGCTCCAGTGGCCGCGTCGAGGACATGGACCGGGTCGCTCGCGGCCCGGGGATGGAGTGGTCGTGACCTCTCAGAACGTCTCCCGCGGAACCTCGTCAGCAGCGCCGGCATCGACGTCGGCCGCCCAGCGCACCTACGTGCTGGACACCTCGGTGCTGCTCAGCGATCCGCGCGCCCTGTTCCGCTTCGCCGAGCACGCGGTCGTCCTGCCCGTCGTGGTCGTCAGCGAACTCGAGTCGAAGCGCAACGACCCGGAGATCGGGTACTTCGCCCGGCAGGCGCTGCGCATCCTCGACGAGCTGCGGGTCGAGCACGAGCGACTGGACTTCCCGGTGGCGGTCGGGGACGGCGGCTCGCTCCGCGTCGAGCTGAACCACTCGAACCAGTCCGTCCTGCCGTCCGGGCTCCAGCTCGGTGACAACGACTCCCGCATCCTGGCGGTCGCGTCCAACCTCGCGAACGACGGGCTCGACGTGGTGGTCGTGTCGAAGGACCTGCCGCTCCGGGTGAAGGCCGCGTCGATCGGCCTCGCCGCCGAGGAGTACCGCGCCGAACTCGCCGTCGACACCGGGTACACGGGCATCACCACGCTGCAGGTGTCCGGCGACCAGGTCACGGCGCTCTACGAGACCGAGGAGCTCCGCACGGTCGACCTCGACGGCGTCCCGGTCAACACCGGGGTCGTCATCTCCTCCGAGCGCGGCTCCGCACTCGGCCGCGTGCACACCGCCAGCTCGGTGTCGCTCGTGCGCGGGGACCGCGAGGTCTTCGGCCTCCGCGGGCGGTCCGCCGAGCAGCGGCTCGCCATCGACGCCCTGCTCGACCCGGAGATCGGCATCGTGTCCCTCGGAGGGAGTGCCGGCACCGGCAAGTCCGCGCTCGCACTGTGTGCCGGTCTCGAGGCCGTGCTCGAACGGCAGCAGCACAAGAAGATCATGGTGTTCCGCCCGCTGTACGCCGTGGGCGGCCAGGAGCTCGGGTTCCTGCCCGGAGACGCCTCGGAGAAGATGAACCCGTGGGCGCAGGCCGTGTTCGACACCCTCGGGGCGCTCGTGTCCGACAACGTGCTCGACGAGGTCGTCGAGCGCGGCATGCTCGAGGTGCTGCCGCTCACCCACATCCGGGGCCGCTCCCTGCACGACGCGTTCGTCATCGTGGACGAGGCGCAGTCGCTCGAGCGCAACGTCCTGCTGACGATGCTGTCCCGCATCGGGCAGAACTCGCGCGTGGTGCTCACGCACGACGTGGCGCAGCGGGACAACCTGCGGGTCGGCCGGCACGACGGGGTCGCGTCGGTGATCGAACGGCTGAAGGGGCACCCGCTGTTCGCACACGTGACGCTGACACGGTCGGAGCGCTCGGCGATCGCGGCGCTCGTGACGGAGCTGCTGGACTCGCCCGACCTGGCGTAGGGGCGGGCGGCCCGGCCGGCTCGATTCGCGCTGAGCGACAGACCTCGCGTTGGTCGGCGCGAGGGCTGTCGCTCAGCGCGATCCGACGTCCGGCGCGACGGCGCCGGCCGGGAGGCTCGGGGTGCGGGACGGCACGGGTCCGGCGGCGCGGACCGGTCTCGCACACCAGGAACCGCTCCGAACCACGGATTCGCGTGGTCCGGAGCGGATCCGGTTGTGCGCCGCCGACCCGCGCCAGTGCGCTGCTGTCGGGTGATCGCTGCGGACGGGAGGCTCGGGGTGCGTCGCCGCCGAGCCTCCCGTCTGGCCGCCGGGGTGGGATGGGCCCGGCGGCGCAGGACGGGCCCGTCGGGGCGGGACGCCGCCGGACGCCCGAGACGCCGCCGGGAACGGCGGCGTCTCGGTGACGGAGCGGCGTTTCGTGCAGACGCCGGTGTCTGGTGCTGGCCGGGTCAGGCGGGGCGGGTCATGCTGAGGACGTCGAGGGCGCGGTCGAGCTGCTCCTCGGTGACCTCGCCGCGCTCGACGAAACCGAGGGCGACGACCGCCTCCCGGACGGTGATGCCCTGGGCGACCGCCGTCTTCGCGACCTTCGCTGCCGACTCGTAGCCGATGACGCGGTTCAGCGGCGTGACGATCGACGGCGAGGACTCGGCGAATGCGCGCGCCCGCTCGAGGTCCGCCTGCAGCCCGTCGACGGTCTTGTCGGCGAGGACGCGGGTGCTGTTCGCGAGCAGACGGATGGACTCGAGCAGCGCCGTGCCCATCACCGGGATCGCGACGTTGAGCTCGAACGAACCGGACGCGCCCGCCCACGCGACGGTCGCGTCGTTGCCGATGACCCGCGCGGCGACCATGAGCGTGGCCTCGGGGATCACCGGGTTCACCTTGCCCGGCATGATCGACGAGCCCGGCTGCAGGTCCGGGATGTGCAGTTCGCCGAGCCCGGTGTTCGGGCCGGAGCCCATCCAGCGGAGGTCGTTGTTGATCTTCGTCAGGCTGACGGCGATGACCTTGAGGGCGCCGGAGACCTCGACGAGGGCGTCGCGGGCTCCCTGCGCCTCGAAGTGGTCGAGCGCCTCGGTGATCGGCAGTCCGGTGTCCTCCGCGAGCTGCGCGATGACCTGCTGCGGGAAGCCCTTCGGTGTGTTGATGCCGGTGCCGACCGCGGTGCCGCCGAGCGGGACCTCGGCGACGCGGGGGAGGGTGGCGGTCACGCGCTCGATGCCGAGGCGGATCTGGCGCGCGTACCCGCCGAACTCCTGGCCGAGGGTGACGGGCGTGGCGTCCATCAGGTGGGTGCGGCCGGACTTCACCGCGCCGGCCCACTCGGTCGCCTTGCGCTCGAGTGCCTCGGCGAGGTGCTCGAGTGCCGGCACGAGCGAACGGATGAGGGCGTCCGTGACCGCGACGTGCACGGAGGTCGGGAAGACGTCGTTCGACGACTGTGACGCGTTGACGTGGTCGTTCGGGTGCACCTCGGTCCGGGCGGTCCGGGAGGCGAGCGTGGCGAGGACCTCGTTCATGTTCATGTTCGAGGAGGTGCCGCTGCCGGTCTGGTACACGTCGACCGGGAAGTGGTCGTGGTGCTCGCCGCCGATCACGGTGTCCGCGGCGGTCGCGATCGCCTGGGCGACGTCGTCGTCGAGGATGCCCAGCCGGCCGTTCACCAGGGCTGCGGCGCGCTTGATCCGCGCGAGCGCCACGATCTGCGCGGACTCGAGGCCCGTGCCGGAGATCGGGAAGTTCTCCACGGCCCGCTGTGTCTGCGCACGGTACAGCGCCGACGCGGGGACCCGCACCTCGCCCATCGTGTCGTGCTCGATGCGGAACTCGCCGTCAGCGGGGGTGGTGGTGTCGGTCACGTCGTCGTGGTCCTTCCTCGTGGTGCTCACACCGGGTCGCGGTCGCGGGCGGTGTCGGTGTCCGCTCGGCGGCTCGTCGCTGCCGGGGCGGTGTCGTCGTCGGACGTGGTCCGTCCGGGCGCCCACCCGTGTCCCCACGGGGCAGGCGTCCGCCGCACGGACCGGTCAGGCCTGTCCGACGACGGTGTCGATCGTGACCTCTCCCGTGGTGAGGTCGTAGGTCGCGCCGACCACGGCCAACCTACCCTCCGCGATGGCGTCGGACACCGCGCCGGAGCGGTCGAGGATGGTCTTCAGGCTCGACTCGAGGTGTGCGGCACCGACCGACTCCTGCGCGACGTCCGGGTCCGTGGCGCGGACACGCTCGACGCTCGGCGCGATGGCGTCGACGAGGGCCTGCAGGTGCGGCGCGGGAACGGGCTCACCCGACCGGGCAGCGGCGACGGCTCCACACTTGGTGTGCCGGAGCACGACCACCAGGGGCGTGCCGAGCGCGACGACGGCGAACTCGATGGAGCCGAGCACGACCTCGTCCACGATCTGTCCGGCGTTCCGGATCGCGAACACGTCACCGATGCCGGCGTCGAACACGTGCTCGAACGGCACGCGCGAGTCGGAGCAGCCGAGGACGGTGGCGAACGGAGCCTGCGAGCCCTGCAGCTCGGAGCGACGCTCGGGGTCGATCCGCCCGGTCCGGCGCTTGTCGGCGGCGAAGCGTGCGTTGCCCTCGACGAGGAGTCGGAGGGCCTCGGCGGGGGTGGAGGCGGCGCGGTCGGTCATCGTGTGTCGTTCCTCGGGCGTTCGGGTTCTCGGGACGGGTTCGTGGTGGTTCTCGGCCGGTGCTGGCCGCGGTCGGCCGCAGGACCGGCCGCCGGCGGCTAGTTCCGGAGTTCCTCGCCGATCGCGGTCGCGACGGTGCGGAACGAGCGGTCGTCTGCGGTGCCGGCGAGCACGACGGTGTCCCGACCGGAGGTCGTCACGAGGGCGTACGCGTTGTTGCCCGCGTCCTTGCCCTCGTCACGACGGTCGTAGACGGTCCACTCGACGCCACCGATGTCGCGGGAGCCGGTCGCCGGCTTCTGGTCCAGTTGGTCGGCGATCCAGGTGTCGTTCGCGTCGATCCCCTGGTGCATGCCGATGTACTGCGAGTCCGGCGTCAGCAGGCCGATCGTCCAGACGGCGACCCCACGAGCGGAGCCCGACTCGTAGTCGGCGTGGTTCGAGGTGTACGAGGACGGCAGCGTCGGGACCAGGAGGGTGGCACCGGACACGTCCGCCTGCTGTGCCACCTGGCGGTAGTCCACGGCGCGGTCGACGGCCTGGTCGGGTCGCACCACGACCGCCACCAGGAAGAGCACGATGCCGAGCGACGCGATGAGCGCCAGGACGAGGTTGAACGCCGTCTGGTGCTCACGCCGCGCACGACGGGCGGTGTCCTTCCGCGCCCAGGTCTCCTCGGCGGTCTCCGGGCGGCCGAGCTCGGCGACGATCGGTCGACCGGTGTCCGGATCGGTCATCGGGCACCACCGACCGCGGAGTCGTCGGCCGTGGGACGGTCCTCCGTTGCGGCACGCGCAGCGTCGAGGCGCGCGCGGGCCCCCATGAGCCACTCCTCGCAGCGAGCAGCCAGGGCTTCCCCGCGCTCCCACAGGCCGAGGGAACGCTCGAGGGTCGCGGACCCCTGCTCGAGTTCGGAGACGACACGGACGAGTTCGTCACGCGCCGCCTCGTAGCTCAACGAGCGGACGTCGGGCTGCTCGGACTGCTGCTCGGAAGACACAGTCCGATCCTACCGAGCCGCCACCGACGGTTCCGCTGTCCGGCGGGGTCCGTGGAGAACTCGCGCCGAGGCGGGCGGAGCGTCGCCCGGGAGGTCGGGACGGGCCTCCGAGCCGGAACGGACCGACCGGGGCGGGCCTCCCGCGTCAGGCGGCGTCCTCGGCCGCCCCGCCGGCACCCGATCCGTCCGGACCGGGCCCGTCCGCTTCCAGCGTGCCGACCGCGGTCCCCGCTCCGAGCGTCACGTGCACCGCGGTGGCGCCGTGGAGCTCGTTCGCGCCGCGGACCACCGCGCCGTCCTGCGTCTGCACGATCGCGTACCCGCGTCGGAGGGTGTCGCGCGGGGACAGGGCCCTGAGCCGCCCCGTCAGGTGCCCGACGTCGGAGTGGGAGCGCTCGATCCGACGGTCGAGCAGCTCCCGGGCGCGGGAGAGGTCACGGGCGACCTCCTCGGCACGTGTGTCCACCAGCCAGGCCGTCGAGGCGAGCGCGGGCCGGGACCGCAGCGCGGCGATCCGGTCCGCCTCGACCGACAGGGTGTGCGAGAGCCGCAGGCCGAGACGGGCTCGGGCCTGTCGGACGTTCGCGAGCTCCTCGGCCACGTCCGGGACGACCCGCTTCGCCGCGTCGGTCGGGGTGGAGGCCCGGAGGTCGGCGACCTCGTCGAGGATCGGCCGGTCGGCTTCGTGCCCGATCGCCGACACGAGCGGTGTCGTCGCCGCGGCGGCCGCGCGGACGAGGCCTTCGTCGCTGAAGCCGAGCAGGTTCTGGAAGTCGCCGCCACCACGAGCGACGATGATGACGTCGACCTCCGGGTCGGCGTCGAGCTCCTGGATCGCCGCGGTCACCTCGGCCACGGCACGGTCGCCCTGCACCGCCGTGTGCACCGTCCGGAACTCGACCTGCGGCCACCGCAGCTGGGCGTTCCGCTTGACGTCCTTCTCGGCGTCGGAGTCCTTGCCGGTGATGAGGCCGATGCGATGCGGCAGGAAGGGCAGACGCTTCTTCCGGGACGGGTCGAACAGCCCCTCCTCCGCCAGGGCACGCCGCAACCGCTCGAGCCGTTCGAGCAGGTCGCCCAGCCCGACGTGCTTCATCTCGACCACCTGCATCGTCAGCGAGCCGCCCTTGACCCAGTAGTTCGGCTTGACGGCGGCGACGACGCGGTCGCCCTGCTTGAGGTCGGTGGGCACCCGGGAGCGGACGCTCGACCAGATGGAGAAGGACACGGTCGCGTCGACCTCGACGTCCTTGAGCTTGCCGTAGACGTTGCCGCCGGCGACGTTCCACTGCGTGATCTCACCCTCGACCCAGGCGACGCCGAGGCGGTCGATCCAGTCGCGGAGCTTCGCGCCGAGCAGCGCGACGGGCCACGGGTCCTCCGCCGTGGGCGGCCCCTGTTCGATCGCCATCGTGCTCCTCCCGGTCGTGCGGACCATGGTGTCGGACGCCGGTGACATCCCGGCCGTCCGCGCGTTCTCCACGGGCTCGTCCGTGCCCAGGCTGCGCGGGTCCTGCTCACCTATCATCGGGGACGTGACGATCACCAACGGCCACTCGGTCCCGCTCGCCCCGCCGCGGGTCCCCGCAGCGCGCGGACGGCTGCGTGACCTACCGGTCAGCGGGAGCAAGCGGGTGCTGCTCGCGGCGCCGCGCGGCTACTGCGCGGGGGTCGACCGCGCCGTGGTCGCGGTCGAGAAGGCGCTCGAGCAGTACGGCGAGCCGGTGTACGTCCGGAAGCAGATCGTCCACAACGTCCACGTGGTGTCCACACTCGAGCAGCGCGGCGCCGTGTTCGTCGACGACGTCGCCGAGGTGCCCCGCGGGTCGCACGTCGTCTTCAGCGCGCACGGTGTCTCCCCGGCGGTGGTGGCCGGAGCCGCCGCACGCGACCTGCACGCCATCGACGCCACCTGCCCGCTCGTGACGAAGGTCCACCGCGAGGCCTCCCGGTTCGCGAAGGCGGAGCGCACCATCATCCTGATCGGGCACGCCGGCCACGAAGAGGTCGAGGGCACCATGGGTCACGCGCCCGAGCGGACGATCCTGGTGAGCGGCCCGGCCGACGTCGCCGCGCTCGAGGTCCCCGATCCGGACAACCTCGTGTGGTTGTCGCAGACCACGTTGAGCGTCGACGAGACGATGGAGACGGTCCGGCTCCTGCGGGAGAAGTACCCGTCGATCGAGAACCCGCCCTCCGACGACATCTGCTACGCCACCCAGAACCGGCAGGTCGCGGTCAAGAAGGTCGCACCCGCCGCGGACCTGGTCATCGTGGTCGGGTCCGCGAACTCGTCGAACAGCGTGCGCCTCGTCGACGTCGCCCTGGAGTACGGCGCCAAGGACGCGCACCGGGTCGACTACGCCGAGGAGATCCGGCAGGAATGGCTCGACGGGGTCGAGACCGTCGGCGTGACCAGCGGCGCCTCCGTCCCGGAGGTCCTGGTCGCCGAGGTGCTCGACCAACTCGCCGACGCCGGCTACGGCACGGTCGAGGAAGTCGTCACCGCGCACGAGGACCTCATGTTCTCCCTCCCGCGCGAACTCCGCACCGACGCCGACGGCAAGCCGACGCGTCCGCTGGGCGGGCGCACCCGATGAGCGCTCCGGACGGACGCCCGACCGGGTGGGACGTCGTCCCGCCGCGCGGGACCACGGCCGTGGACGCTCAGGAGGCCCGGATCGCCCCCGATACCGCGGGTGCCGCCACGCAGACCCCGGGCGCCGTCCCGGCTGGGCGACCGGCTCCGCAGTACGGCGAGTACGCGCCCGAGGGCTGGGTGAACCCGGTCCTCGTCGAACAGGAACGTCAGGAACGCGAGGACCGCGAGCGCGCTGCCGCGTCGGCCGCTCCCGGGGCCGCCGGCGGGTCGGGTCGTCCCGCTGTCCGAGCACGAGCTGCTGCGACGGCCGACCGGACGGCGACCACCGGGGACGCCGCGTCCGCCCGACGGCTCGGCGCGTCCCCCGTGGACGTGCTGCTGACCTTCGTGCTCCTCGGCATGGGGCTCGTGAGCGTCGTCCAGTCACTCTCGATCGGGTCCGTCGCCTCGACGGTGCGCGAGGAGCTCGAGACGAACTACACCGCTCTGCAGGACCCCGGAGCGCTCAACGGCGCGGCGATGATCAGTTCGGTCGTCATGCTCGTGGTCTTCGCGCTCGTCCTCTGGTGGTCCGTCGTCCGGCTCCGCGCAGGTCGGAGGAGCTTCTGGGTGCCGTTGCTCGGGGGAGCGGTGGCGACCCTGCTCAGCGCGGTGGTGTTCGCCGCCGTGGTCTTCCGGGACGACGGGTTCGTCGCAGCGATGATGCGGCAGGCCGCCGGAGGCTAGGCCCAGCGCCGATGCCACGCCGTCAGGCGAGGAAGGCGGCGACCGCCCCGTGCAGGTCGGCGAGGTCATCGACGTGCACGAGTTCCCGCACCGAGTGCATCGAGAGCAGACCGAGGCCGATGTCGATCGTCGGGATGCCGAGACGCGTCGCCGCGATCGGTCCGATCGTCGAGCCGCCCGGGATCGTGTTCACGTTGACGAACGGCTGGAACGCCACGCCCGCGGACTCGCACGCCGCCGCGAACACGGCGGTGCCCTTCGCCTCGGTCATGTACCGCTGGTTCGCGCTGATCTTCAGGAGCGGGCCACCACCCGGGCGCGGGCGGTTGGTCGGGTCGTGCTTCTCCGAGAAGTTCGGGTGCACCAGGTGCCCCGCGTCGCTCGACAGCAGCCACGATGCCCGGAAGGCACGGGCGGACTCGGAACGGCTCGCCCCGAGCCCCTCCTGCACGCGGGCGAGGACGTCCTCGAGGAACGGCCCGCCGGCACCGGACGGCGACGAGGACCCGATCTCCTCGTGGTCGAACGCGGCGAACACCGGGATGTGGTCGCCGTCGCCCGGTGCCTCGACGATCCCGCGGAGGCCGGCGTGCACGCTCGTCAGGTTGTCCATCCGGCCGGACGCCAGGAACGCACGGTCGATGCCGATCCGCGACGGGGCCTGCGAGTCGGCGAGGAACAGGTCCCACGCCACGGCCGTCTCGCCGAGTCGGGAGCGCAGCCACGCCTCGACGTCGGTGCCGCCGGTGGTCCCGTCGGTGCCCACGATCGGCAGCGTGTGGCGCTGCTTGTCGATGCCCGGGCCGTCGTTCGCGCCGCGGTCGAGGTGGATCGCGAGGTTGGGGATCCGCGCGACGGCGTCCACGGTGTCGAACAGGCTCGCGGTGCCGTCGGCGTGGACGACCCGTCCGGCGATGCGGAGGTCACGGTCGAACCACGTCGACAGGACCGGGCCGCCGTAGACCTCGACGTTGAGCTGTTCCCAGCCGCCGACGCGGACGGACGGGTTCGGCTTGATCCGGAACCCGGGGGAGTCGGTGTGCGCGCCGAGGATGCGGAACGGCGTCGTCGCCGTGGCTCCTCCGGGGAGGCGCCAGGCAATGACCGCGCCGTCGCGGACGACGACGTAGGCCCCGGGCTCGGTCGGCCATGCGTCGGTCTCGGCGAGGTCGGTGAACCCGGCGGCCACCAGGCGGTCGCGCGCGACCGAGGCGGCGTGGAACGCGGTCGGCGACTCCGTGACGAAGTGGGCGAACTCGCTGGCGATGGCGTCGACGGTCATCCGTCCATCGTGGCACGGCGGCGGTGGGCGGACGCAGCAGAGGCCACGGGACGCAGAACGGGGCACGTCCGTCGGACGTGCCCCGTTCCTCCCGGTCCGGACCGGGTGCTCGCTGCTCAGCTCTGGGACTGACCCGCGGACCCGAGGACCTTCGTGGCCTCGACGACGCGGGCGGCCATCGCCGTCTCGGCGACCTTGCCCCAGGCGCGCGGGTCGTACTGCTTCTTGTTGCCGACCTCGCCGTCGATCTTGAGGACGCCTTCGTAGTTGGAGAACATCGAACCGGCGATCGACCGCGTGAACGCGTACTGCGTGTCCGTGTCGATGTTCATCTTGATGACGCCGTTGCGGACGGCCTGGTGGATCTCGTCGTCGGTCGACCCCGAACCGCCGTGGAAGACGAGGTCGAGCGGGTTCTGACCGGTGCCGTGCTTCTGCGCGATGGCATCCTGGATCTCGCCGAGGAGTTCGGGCCGGAGCTTCACGTTGCCCGGCTTGTAGACGCCGTGCACGTTGCCGAAGGTCAGCGCGGCGATCCAGCGGCCCTGGTCGCCCATGCCGAGTGCCTCGACGACCCGCTCGACGTCGCCCGAGGTCGTGTAGAGCGCGTCGTTCGTGCCCTCGTGCTGCACGCCGTCCTCTTCGCCGCCGACGACGCCGATCTCGACCTCGAGGATGGCGTTGATGTTCCGCGTCTTCTCGATCATCGTCTTGGCGATCTCGATGTTCTCGTCGAGGGGGACCGCCGAGCCGTCCCACATGTGCGACTGGAAGATTGGGTTGCGGCCCGCGCGGACCTCTTCCTCGCTCGCCGCGATGAGCGGGAGCACGAAGCCGTCCAGGGCGTCCTTCGGGCAGTGGTCCGTGTGCAGCGCGACCGTGATGGGGTAGTTCTTCGCGACCTCGTGCGCGAAGGCTGCCATCGCGAGGGCGCCGGCTGCTCGGTTCTTGACCGTGTGCCCGGCGAAGTAGTCCGCGCCACCGGTCGTGACCTGGATGATGCCGTCGGAGCCGGCCTCGGTCAGACCCTGGAGGACCGCGTTGATGGTCTGGGACGATGACACGTTGACCGCGGGGTAGGCGAACTTCCCGGCCTTCGCGCGGTCGATCATCTCGGCGTACTGGTCCGGCGTTGCGATGGGCACTGGGTTCTCCTTCGACTTCTTCGGTGATGTCGCAACCGATGCTAGTCAGGGGCGGTTGGTGGGCGGTGGATGTGGTCGGCACCTGTGGACGGAGCACGGTGTGCACATCCGTGCGCGCGGGGAGGCCGGGAGGGTGGCGGTCGGTAGGCTCGGGTCGTGACTCCCACGACTGAGACCGGCTCCCTGTTCCTCCAGCCCGACCGCAACCTGGCGCTCGAACTCGTGCGTGCGACGGAGGCCGCCGCGATCCGGGCACAGCCGTGGGTCGGACGTGGTGAGAAGAACCTCGCCGACGGTGCCGCCGTCGACGCGATGCGCAAGTTCCTCGGCACGGTGAACTTCGACGGCGTCGTCGTCATCGGTGAGGGCGAGAAGGACAACGCCCCGATGCTCTACAACGGCGAGCACGTGGGCAACGGCCACGGCCCGGCCTGCGACATCGCGGTCGACCCGATCGACGGCACCTCGCTGACGGCCGCCGGGCGACAGAACGCCATCTCCGTCATGGCCGTCTCGGACCGCGGCTCCATGTACGACCCGTCCGCCGTGTTCTACATGGACAAGATCGCCGCCGGGCCCGAGGGCCGCGGGGTCCTGGACCTCGAGAAGCCCATCGGCGAGAACATCCGTGCGCTCGCCAAGGCGAAGGGCAAGGACCTCGAGGACATGGTCGTCGCCGTCCTCGACCGCCCGCGCCACGACGAACTCATCCGTCAGATCCGCGCGACCGGTGCCGGCACCCGACTGCTGCTCGACGGTGACGTCGCCGGTGGCATCGCAGCGGCGCTGCCCGGGTCGAACATCGACATGTGCGTCGGCGTCGGCGGGACGCCCGAGGGCATCATCACCGCCTGCGCGATCAAGGCGCTCGACGGCGTGATCCTCGGCAAGCTCCAGCCGAAGGACGACGAGGAGCGCGAGCGCGCCGTCGCCGCCGGTCACGACCTCGACAAGGTGCTCGACCAGGACGACCTGGTCACGGGCGACAACACGTTCTTCGTCGCGACCGGTGTCACCGACGGCGTCCTCGTCGACGGTGTCCGTCGTTCGCGCGGCGTCATCCACACCGACTCGCTCGTGCTCCGGTCCCGCTCGAACACGATCCGCCGCATCCAGGCGGACCACCGCGCCGAGAAGTGGTTCTGATCCGCTGACCCGCGGCGCGCCGAGGATCCGCACAAGGAGAACCCGCTCGAACCACGTACTCCCGTGGTTCGAGCGGGTTTTCGTGGCCCCGGCCCCGACCCCGGTCCCGGCGCTGCTCAGTCGCGCTCGGTGCTCGCGACGAGCTCCGGCGCCGTCAGCAACCGCGGCTCGTCCTCGATCGACGTCGGGTCCGCGATGACCTTCGACTCGTCGAGCAGCGACAGCCGACGGGCGCTCGGGAGCACCTGCCGCTCGAGTGACCCGACGAACCGGTTGTAGTCGACCACGGCACCGCGGATCGACCGGCCGAGCTTGTCCACGTGCCCGGCCATGGTCGACAGCCGCCCGTGCAACTCGCGGGACACCCGGAACAGCTCGCGTGCCTCCTGCGTGACGACGTCCTGCTGCCATGAGAACGCGACGGTCTTCAGCACGGACCACAGCGTCACGGGCGAAGCCAGTGCCACCCGCTTGCGGAACGCGTGGTCGAGCAGGCCGGGGTCGGCGGCCAGGGCGCTCGCGATGAGGGACTCCGACGGGATGAACGCCACCGTCAGCTCGGGGGAGGCGTCGTAGCCCGACCAGTACTCCCGGGCCGCCAGGGCGTCGACGTGCGCCCGGAGCGCCCTGACGTGCTGCGCCATGAGGTGTTCGCGCCGCGCACCTTCCGCCCCGGTCGCGGACGCCGGGATGTCCATCGCCTGCAGGTACGCGGCGAACGGCACCTTGGCGTCGACGGCGATGTTCTTCCCGCCCGGCAGGTGCACGATCATGTCCGGGCGAGCCGCCCCCGCCGTGGTGGTCACCGACGACTGCACGTCGAAGTCGACCCGCTCGAGCAGCCCGGCGGCCTCGACCACGTTCCGCAACTGCGTCTCGCCCCACACCCCGCGCGTGCTGTTCGACGACAGCGCGCTGGCGAGGGTCTCGGCCGTGGCACGGAGGCGTTCCTCGGACTCGGCGGCCGACCGGAGCTGCGCCGACAGGGCGCCGTACTGCTCGCTGCGGGAGCGCTCGAGCTCGGCGATCTTCTCCCGCATGACCTGCAACGTGTCGGCGACCGGGCTGAGCGCGGAGAGCACCTTCGACTCGTCCTGCGCCCGGTTCGACTCGGCGCCGTGCATGCGCTGCACGAGGTGCTCCAACTCGGCCGCCCGGCGCTCGAGGGAGTCGACCTGTCGGCGGTACTGCGCGTCCTGCGCGTCGAGCCGCTCCTCGGCGTCACGTCGGGCCGCGTCGAGTTGGGAACGGAGGCCGTCGGCCGTCGCGTTCGCGGTCGCTGCGTCCACTCCGGCACGGGACCGGGCGAGTGACCACGCGACCACGGCCCCGACGGCGATGCCGATCACGAGACCGATGACCAGGGCGAGGATCTGCATGACGCGACCCTGGCAGGTCCCACCGACACCGGGCCTCCCGACCGGCGGCGAGCCGTGCGACGGGCCGGACGGGGCCCGTCGGACCGCGGTCAGTCCGAGAAGACCATGGGGCGGCGTGACAGCCGCGGCTGCGGCGTCGTCGCCTTCGGCTTCTCGACACGGGCGCGGACCGGGTTGATCGTGACCCGGGTCACGGCGCCGAGCGCCTCCACCGTCGGGACGCCGTGGAACCCGGCCGCGTGGACGACGATGGCGGCGCAGGCCTCGGCGTCGGCCGCCGCGTCGTGGTGCTGGAAGCCGGAGAAGCCGGCTGCCGTCGCGGCCGACGGCAGCCGGTACGAGTCGAGCGTGTACGTCTTCCGTGCGACCGCCAGCGAGCACATCGAGTGGTGCTCGGCGATGTCGATCCCCGTCGCCGCACACCCACCCGCGATGACGCCCATGTCGAAGCGGGCGTTGTGTGCGACGAGCACGTCGCCCTCCGCGAACGCCACGATGTCCGGGTACTGCTGCTCCCACGTCTTGGCGTGGGTGACGTCCGACTCGACGATCCCGTGGATCCGCGTGTTCCACTCGAGGAACGCGTCATGCCCGGCGGGCGGACGGATGAACCAGGAGGCCCGTTCCACGACGCGGCCGCCGCGCACCTTGACGAGACCCACGGAACACGCGCTGGCGGGCGAGTTGTTCGCGGTCTCGAAGTCGATCGCGGTGAAGTTCAACACGCGATCGATCGTCGCACGGGGATACGACAACTCCGGAATCGAGCGCGGCGTGGTGCCGGCAGCGGGAGTCCCCGCTCGTACGCTGTGGCGATGGAGACCGGTCCCGCACGCACCCCGCTCGTCCTCGTCCTGGCGGGTGCCGGGTACGGACAGCAGGCTCCGCTCCTCCGGTGGTCGGCGACCATCGCGCGGGAGTCCGGCTGTGCGGTCCTCGCACCCGACTGGACGGTCGACGACGCTGCCCGCGCCGACCCGGTCGGCTTCGTCACGCAACACGTCGCCACCGCGCTCGGCGATCGGCTGCCCGACCTGGTGGTCGCCAAGTCCTTCGGGTGCTCCGCCCTGCCCTGGGCGGTGGCGAACGAGGTCCCCGGCGTGTGGCTGACCCCGGTGCTCACCGACGACACGGTGCGCGACGCGCTCGCCACGGTCAGCGACGGAGAGGTCGCGGTCGGCGGTTCCGCCGATCCCATGTGGCGGCCCGACCGTCTCCCGCACACCCGGGCGCGGCTCGTGACCGTCGACGGAGCCGACCACGCGCTCGAGGTCCCCGGTGACTGGCGACGCTCCCAGCGCCTCCAGGTCGAGGTGCTGAGCGTCGTCGAGGAGCAGGTGGCGGCCCTGGTCCGACCAGGCGGGCGGCGGTAGCCTCCCGTCATGGCCGACCCACGCGACCTCGACGACCTGCTGGCGCAGGCCGAGGTCGTCGACGCACCGCCGCGCACCGCACGACGGGCGATCAGCCTGGCCCTCGTGCTCGCTGGCACCTGCGTCGCGATCGCCGTCGGCGCCCTCGCCGGGTTCCGCGGGCTCGTCATCGCGGCGATCTGGTACGCCACGTTGGATCCCGCGTCGAGCGGCGGCTGACGGACACACTGGAGGCTCCCCACCGGCACGGCCCTGTCCGTCGCCGCGCGTCGGCTCGGAACCTGCGGCGGGACCCAGGGGCGGCCCCGTCACGCCGCCGCCGGTAGGCTCTCCTCCCGTGGCACTCACCATCGGAATCGTCGGTCTCCCGAACGTCGGCAAGTCGACCCTGTTCAACGCCCTGACCAAGAACCAGGTGCTCGCGGCCAACTACCCGTTCGCCACCATCGAGCCGAACGTCGGGGTGGTGAACCTGCCGGACCCGCGTCTCGACCAGCTCGCGGAGCTGTTCGGCTCGGAGAAGACCGTGCCCGCGCCGGTGTCGTTCGTCGACATCGCCGGCATCGTCAAGGGTGCGAGCGAGGGTGAGGGGCTCGGCAACAAGTTCCTCGCCAACATCCGCGAAGCCGACGCCATCGCGCAGGTCGTCCGCGGCTTCACCGACGACGACGTCGTGCACGTGGCGAACAAGGTCTCGCCGGCGGACGACCTCGAGGTCATCAACACCGAGCTGATCCTCGCCGACATGGAGACCATCGACAAGGCGCTCCCGCGGTACGAGAAGATGCTCAAGCTGAAGCAGGCCGAGCCGATCGTGCTCGAGACCGCCCGCGACGCCCGTGCCGAGCTCGAGAAGGGCGTGCTGCTCTCCGCGACCTCGATCGACCTCGAGCCGATCAAGGAGCTCGGGCTGCTCAGCGCCAAGCCCTTCATCTTCGTGTTCAACGTCGACGAGGCGATCCTGACCGACGAGGCCCGCAAGGCCGAGCTCGCCGCCCTCGTCGCCCCGGCGAACGCGGTGTTCCTCGACGCCCAGGTGGAGTCCGAGCTCATCGACCTCGACCCCGCGGACGCCGCGGAGCTCCTCGAGTCGACCGGTCAGACCGAGTCCGGTCTCGACCAGCTCGCGCGCATCGGGTTCGAGACGCTCGGGCTGCAGACGTACCTGACTGCCGGTCCGAAGGAGTCGCGTGCGTGGACGATCGGCAAGGGGTGGAAGGCTCCCCAGGCTGCCGGTGTGATCCACACGGACTTCGAGAAGGGCTTCATCAAGGCGGAGGTCATCTCGTTCGACGACCTCATCGCCACCGGCTCCATCGCCGAGGCCCGTGCGCAGGGGAAGGCCCGCATCGAGGGCAAGGACTACGTCATGCAGGACGGCGACGTGGTGGAGTTCCGCTTCAACAACTGAGGCCCGGTGTCCTGCCCGCACCCGTGGTGCTCGTCGCCACCGGTGGGTACGGTGGAGCCGTCGCGCGCGATGCGCGGCGGGTCGGCAACCCGGCCCGGGGAAGCAACACGGGGGAGTGCCGGTCATGACCGAATTCGTCGAGGTGCCACTGCTCCCGCAGTCGGATTCGTCCAACGGTGGGAAGTTCACGTACTCCACCGCGTCGGCACTGCAGTCGAAGCTCCTGGCAGAAGCAGCTCGGCTCGAAGGGCAGGCTGGATCCCGGGCCTCGTACGTCTCGACGGCGAAGCACGACTTCGAGGGCCACTTCTCGGAGTTGTTCGCCACGAACGCCACCACGGCGTCGCAGGACGCGTCGAACCTCGCCAGTGCCCTCCGCACGGTCGCCGGGTACGTCGGCAAGATGATCGCGGCCGGTCACGAGGAGGACGCCCGCCGCAAGGAGAACAACGAGTGGGTCCACCGGCACAACAACAAGGACTTCGGCGACCAGTTCCACGACTTCTGGTTCGGTGAGGACGAGCGTCCGAACGTCGATCCCGGACCGGCCCCGACCTTCCCTGCTGCCCAGGCCTCGACCGGCTCCCGCCAGACCCCGGCTCCCGGTGGCGGTGGAGGCGGAGGGGGAGGTGGTACTTCCTCTGCGCGGCCGGAGGACCTGCGGTCCTTCGCAACCGGATCCCGCGGGCTCGACGACGCCCTCGCGGCGACCCCGGGCGGCATCGAGGCGGCGCTCGCCGACTTCGCGAGCGACTGTTCATGGGGCCACATCGATGCGGCCGGAGTGGTGGGCGCCTACCGCCGGTACCTCAGCGCGAACGCCGAGGACGCCTCCTGGGCCGACACGATCGCCGCCGCCTTCGAGGCCGCCGGCGGCGCCGGGGCGGTCTCGACCCTGAGCGACGCAGCGCTCGGCGCGGCACTGCAGGCGGCCGGCGTCTCGGCGAGCCGTTCGAGCCTCCAGATCGACCCGCCGACCGCGGCGGGTGCGATGCCCACCAGCGGGTACGCGAACGACCCGGTGAACACGTCGACCGGCAACTTCCTCGAGCCGGAGACGGACTTGGCCTTCGTCGGGGCATCCGGCCTGGCCTTGACGCGCATGTACAACTCGATGCCGTCCGCGCTCGGGACGCCGGGGGTGTTCGGACCGGGATGGGCATCGGTCCTCGACCAGGCGCTCCTGCTGTCCGACACCGGTGCCCGCTGGGTCCGGGACGACGGGCGAGCAGTGGACTACCCGCGCGACGGTGACGGCTTCGGTCGTGCTGTCGGCGAGAACTCCTGGCTGCACCGGGAGCCGGGCGAGGGTCCCGACGGGGCCCGTCTCGTCGTGCGCGACAACCAGGGCGGGTGGTGGGCGTTCGACCCGACCGGTCGCTGGCTCGCGTCCGGACGTGGGCACGGCGAGACCACCACGGTCAGCCGTGACGGTTCGGGTGCCGTCATCCGCCTCGAGCACGAGTTCGGCCGGAACCTCGAGGTGGAGTACGTCGGCGGGCGCGTGGCCGTGGTCCGTGCGTCGGACGGACGCCGGATGGAGTACGGGTACGAGAACGGGTACCTCGGCCGCGTGACCGGTGCACTCGGGACACGGACGTACCGGTGGAACGAGGACGGCCTCATCGCCGCTGTCGTCTCGGCCGCCGGCGTGGTCGAGGCCGAGAACACCTATGACGAGCAAGGACGTGTCGTCCTGCAGGTGTCCCAGTACGGGCGGCGCACGAGGTTCGCCTACCTCCCCGGTCGCGTGACCGCTGTGTCGGACGAGGACGGCACCCGGTCGAACTCGTGGATCGCGGACGCGAAGGGACGCCTGGTCGGGATGCTCGACTCCGCCGACCAGCGGCAGTCGATGACGTACGACGCTTCGGGCAACCTGGTCTCGTCCACGCGTCGAGACGGGTCCGTCACGGTCCACGCCCACGACGAGCGCGGTCGGCGGACGCGCACGGTCACCGCCGAGGGTGCGGACCTGACCTGGGGGTACGACGCGCAGGACCGGGTCACCACCTTCGTCACCGCGTCGGGATCGGTCATCAGCTACGAGTACCCCGATGACGTGTCGCGGAACCCGTCGGTCATCCACGACGCCCTCGGTGGGCGCACCGAACTGGAGTGGGATCGCGGTCGGCTGCTCAGGGTCGTCGACCCGACCGGCGTGCCGCTGCACTTCGCGTACGACCGGGCCGGTGACCTCGTCGCGATCCGGAACGCCTCGGGGGAGACGTCCCGGACCGAGCGCGACGCCGCGGGACGTCCGACCGCTGCCGTCAGTCCGTCGGGTGCGCGCACCGAGTACCGGTACGACGGAGCGGGGCTGCTCGTGCAGCGGACCGACGCGGACGGTGCGGAGTGGCGGTTCGAGCACGACCCTGCGGGACGGCCCACGGCGGTCGTGGACCCGACGGGCGCGCGGACCCGGTTCGAGTACGGAGCGAACGGCGAGCTCGTCCGCACCACCGATGCGCTCGGCAGGACCGTCGAGCGCGAGTTCGACGACCTGGGCAACGTGGCCGCGGTCGTGCTCCCGGGTGGCGGGAGGTGGGCGTTCGCGCACGATGCGCTCTCGCGGCTCACGAGCGTCATGGACCCCGCTGGCGGCACCTGGTCGCGCGAGTACGACGTGGCCGGGAACCTGACGGCGAGCATCGACCCGACCGGACTCCGGACCTCGGCGACGACGGAGCGCGACACCGGCACCGTCACGATCGCCGACGCCTTCGCCCGCACCACGGTCCGCTTCGACGAGTACGGCCGCCCGGTGCGGGTCGAGGCCGAGGACGGCTCGGCCGAACTCGTCACCTACGACGCGGCGGGCAACGCGGTCGAACTCGTCGACGGCGAGGGCGGCTTGACGACGCTCGAACGCGATCCGGCCGGTCGGGTCGTCGCCGTCGTGGCGGCCTCCGGCGCGACCACGGCGTACGAGTACGACGCGTGCGGTCGCCCGTGGCGGACCACCGACCCGGTCGGCGGGGTCACGGAACTCGTCTGGGACGCCGATCAGCGTCTCGTCGCCAGGACGTTCCCGACGGGCGAGTCCGAGCACTTCGAGTACGACGCGGTCGGACGCCTCACGGTGCAGCGGGTGCCCGGGGTCGGGACCACGCGGTTCGAGTACGACCGGGTCGGGCGGCTCGTCGCGACCCGGGGCCCCGCCTTCGGTACGCGTCGCTTCACCTACGACGCCGTCGGGCAGCTCGTCCGCACGGTGAACGGGGTCGGTGGCGTCACCTCGTACGACCACGACGACCTCGGGCGGGTCACCCGGGTCACGGGGCCCACCGGCGCCGTCACCGAGTACCAGTACGACGACCTCGGCCAGGTCACCGGCATCACCGACCCCCTCACGCGCCGAACGGTCCTCCGGTACGACGCGGCAGGTCGACCGATCTCGCGGACGGATGCGGACGGCCGCACCACCACGTGGACGCACGACGCGTCCGGGCGGCCGGTCAGCACCTCGGTCGACGGTCGGCTGGTGTCGGTCGTCGAGCACGACGCCGCCCGGCGTCGGGTCGTCGTGCACGACCACACGCGCGACGACGGCAGGGTCGTCGACCACGAACTGCGCTTCGACGGTCGTGGTCTGCTCACCTCCCGGACCCGGGACGGCTGGGGCATGACCTGGGAGTACGGACCGGACGGCGAGCGCATCGCGTCGACCGACACGAACGGCGTGCGGACGACGTGGACGCGTGACGCAGCCGGACGGGCGGTCGCCGTCGAGCACCCGGGACTCGGCCGTGTCGAGTTCGACCGCGACGCGAGCGGTCGGTGCATCGCCGCGCGTGCCGGTGGGCACGTGCAGAGCTGGGCCTTCCACGACGGGTTCATGACCCGGCACACGGGCGGGAGCGGTGCGACCCTCGTCGAGCGTGACGACCACGGGAGGGTCTCCCGGGTCACCCGGCAGGGCCCGGACGACGGCCCGGCCCGTGTGACCACGGTCGAGTACGACGCCGCGGGGCAACTCGTCGCGGTGGAGACGGACGCGGGCCGGTCGACGTGGGAGTACGACCTCGGCGGACGCCTCGTCGCGGAGTCCGGCCCCGACGGCACGACGACACACGAGTACGACGCAGCGGGGCAGATCCGTTCGACGGAGCACCCCGACGGGTCGCGCAGCGAGTACCTGCACGACGCCCTCGGGCGGCGCGTGGCCGTCACCGACCCGGACGGGGCGAGGACCGAGTACGGCTGGGGCACGATCGGTCGTCTGGCCGAGCTCGTGCACCGTCCCGTCCCCGGCACGAGCGACCACCCCGCGACGGAACACCGCCTGTGGGTCGACGCACTCGGCGAACTCGCGGAGGTCGACGACGCGTCGGTCTGGTGGGACACGGCCGCCGCCGTACCGACCCTCGTGGCGGTGGGAGGCGAGCGGGTGCTCGGGCTGCCCGCAGGGCTCACCGCGGTCGGGACGACCTGGACCACCGACCAGTGGCGTGGAGCACGGGCGACGGACGTCGGCGATCCCTGGGCGGTCACCGGGACCGTCGGCTCGTCGACCGCCGCGTCCGGGTTCCCGGACGACATCGGGGTCACGGCGACGGGTGGGCTCGTCGTCGCGGGCCTCGAGTGGCTCGGTGCGCGCGTGTACGACCCGACCGCCCGGGGCTTCCTGTCCGCTGATCCGCTGCCCCCGGTCATCGGCGCCGGGTGGGACGGCAACCCCTACGCGTACGCGGGCAACGACCCGCTCGGGGCCGTCGACCCGACCGGACTCCGCCCGCTCACCGACGCAGAACTGAAGGCGTACGACAGCTCGGCATCGCGCGGCGCGTTCGCTGCCGCCGGTGACTTCTTCGCCGACAACTGGGAGTACTTCGCCGGGGGTGCCATGGTCGTCGCCGGCGGCGTGCTCATGGCGACCGGTGTGGGCGGCCCGGCGGGGATGATGCTGATCAGCGCCGGAGCCGACACGATCATCCAGAAGGCCACGACGGGCGAGGTCGACTGGGGCGAGGTCGCGCTCAGCGGCGCCCTCGGCGGGTTCGGCGGTGCGGGCATCGCAGCCCGGGCGGGACTGACCGGGATGAAGGCGTCGGTCGTCGCGGGTGCCAGCTCCGGCGGGATCGGTGGCGGCGTCCAGGGAGCGTACGGCTACTACACGGGGCCGGGCCCGCACTCGGTCACCGGAGCGCTCTCCGCCACGGGCCAGGGTGCGCTCGCGGGGACCGTCACCGGTGGCGCCGGTGGAGCCGTGGGCCAGAAGGTCAGCGAGGGCATCATGGGTGCGGTGACGCGGAACGCCTCCGCCGACACGGCGGTCATGGGGCGCAGCATGGAGTACCGCGTCCATCCCTACGGAGCTGCGCACGGGTACTCCTCGTACGAGGCGCTGCCGTCCCGGGTCTACGACTGGACAGAGGCGCACCTCCCCACGTCGGTCCACGAGCGGGTGCACCTCTGGGCGAACGAGAAATGGGTGGACTACCAGAAGATGCAGGGCAAGGACATCGTCGACATCGGCGCTCCGGACGAAGCGTTGCGCCCAGCAGGGGTCGATCCACTCGGACCGAGCGCGTACTACGACATGGAGCAGAGCCGGGTGGCCGGGTACTCCGGGTACTCCCAGGACCCCCAGCCGAGTTGGGACCTGCGATGACGTCACCGACCTCGTCGCGCGCTCCGGAGCCGGGCCCACCGGAGACGCGGTACTTCCGCGTCGCAGGACGACCGCAACGCCGGTTCCTGTTCACGGCCGGCGTCACCACGTGGGAGGTGTCGAGCGGCGCAGGGACCTCGTTCGTGGTGGACACTGCAGGACTGCGCGACGCGCTCGGCATCACCCCCGGCGGTTCCCGGAACGACGAGCAGCACTGCCGGTCCCGAGCC
>NZ_QKLB01000021.1:0-51723 GCF_003224295.1 Curtobacterium sp. MCPF17_046
CGGCATACGAGATCCTGAGATGTCTCGTGGGCTCGGAGATGTGTATAAGAGACAGGCGCAGGATCAGCTCCGGGGTTCGGAACGGGCGAAGGTGAGGTCCCTCGAGGCGTTAAAAGAGCTGGCCGTCCTGCGGTGTGGGCTCCGTCGGAATCTCACCGCGTTCGGTCGCGCACATGAAGAGTTGTGCTCGGAGTTCCTTGCGCTGCTGCTTGGTCAGACCTCGGAAGTCGACGAAGCAATGCCCCGGTGACCGTACATGGCCGACCGGAAGCGAGCACGCTGAGTCGTCGATGACGTAGCGGTTGGCTGCGATGACCTCTCCAACGGTCACGCCCCAGACACCCTGCGACTCGCTCTTCGCGTTCTGGTTGAACCAGTCCCGGGCTTCCTGGGCGGTCACGATGGCCGAGCGCGAGTACGACGGCATGTTGTTGTCAGACGAGTTCGGACCGAACGCTATGGTGGCGATCTGGCCGTTGTCGACGAGCATGTGTGGTGCGATCTGCCGGTAGGCGAGCTCGTCCTCGTCACTCATCAGCTGTTCGCCGTCGAGCAGCTCCACTGCGACTTCGATCACGACTGCAGCCCCTGCACGAACTGAAACGCCTCCGCCACGCTCACCGTCGACCGATGCACACCACCGCGGTCCTCACGTTGCACGGCGAACAGTTCGAACGTGCCGTCGGGCAGTACCTCAACGCTCGCGACGGCCTCAGCTGACCCCCACTCCGCGAGCACACCACCTTCCTCGGTCGGGAAGACGCCGGGTCGTTCGATGGGCGCTTCGTCGATCCGGCGCAGCAACGCCTGCGCCGCGTCGAGGGCGACCGCGGAAATCTGCGCCCCATCTCCATCGTCCCAACCCTGTCGAAGGGAGGCGAATTGTGTGAGACGGCGACCCCATGCCGTGTCGTCGAACTGGATGCGCTCCACCCCTGTCGCGGGCCGGAAGCGCCACAGCTCACCGTCGCGGTATTGCAGGTGACCGACGATGCGGGTGAGCGGGCCGTTCGCGGCGTCGTCCACGACCGCGCGAAGGTCCTCGAGGAGGTCTGGGTCTTGATAGGACCCACGCAGAACCGCACCGTCAGCGAGCGTGACTTCGAAGCCGCGTCGGGCGGCGTTGATGGCGGTGACGTGAGCAACCACGCTGCCCTCAACCGTTTGCAAGCCCTGCTCCGACGTCGGCGCGTCATCGGCGATCAGGAAGTCTTCGATCCGGGACAGCTTCTCGATCGCAGGAGCGCGGGTCTCGACGGAGATCGTGATCGGGGCGGCATCCGCTGCCACCGGATAGAAATCGATGCTTTGATTCGGTTCGAGACTCGCGCCAAGACTCGATAGCGCTTCCCGGAACTGGCGGTCGGCTTCGGGATCGAGCGTCGGCGGTGCCGGCAGCGGAGCGTCGGAGTAGGCGGCAACTAGGAACGCGTCGGCGGCGTCCTGGGCGTCGGCCTGGTACTGCACATAAGCCTGCTGCTGCTCGAACGCGAGGTAGACGTCGGCGCTGCCGTCCTCGATGCGCTCGATCGTCAACCCGACGCTGTCCGCGAAGTCGGCTGGGAGGTCGTCTCCAGGGTGCTGGCGGCGCCACTCAGCCTCCGCTGCAATCTGGACGATCCGCTGATACTTCTGCAGCTCGACGAGCGACGCGACCGGGAGCCGGCCCCCCGTGAATCGCTCACCACGGAGGCGAACTCGTCGCAGCTCCGCAGCGTTGTTGTCCCCCACGCCGCTCATGCTAGCCGCCCCGTGACCTGCATGACTCGGGACGCCGTCTGGGTGGAAGCGAGTCGTGGCGAGACAAAGCTCGCCCCGTGTTTATGGCGCAGCTCGGTGAAGCACCGAGGGTAGGTCAGAGGGACGTCGACCTGATTGACCGGTCCTAGTCAGTCGGGCAGTCCGTACCGGAGGTCGTAGCCTGTGTCGGCGAGGAACTGGAGCCGGTCGCGGACCTCCTGCAGTGAGGCCGCGTCGTCGGCGTTGCGCAGGTCGGCGCGGAGGAGCGTGTTCGCGGTGATGATGTCGTCGGTCTGGTCTGTGTAGCCGGCGGCTGCTGCGGTGAGGAAGATGGTGGGGTCGGCGGGGCGGATGAGTTCGGTGCCGGAGTAGCCGACCGGGTCGGGCTCGAACCCGAGATCGGCCATGTCGAGTTCGTGTTCGGTGTACGCGACGAGCCGGTACGGCATGGCTCGCTTGCTGGCCTTCGGGTAGCCGGGGCGGTCGGAAATGGCGCGGCCGGAGATCCGGCAGCCGGCGCTGATGAGACGCTCGGCTTGCTCCTTCAAGGGCAGGTCAGATGTCCACCGAGTCCGGACGCCGCCTGGGCCGGGGTAGCAGGCGATGGCGAAGTCGATGAGCCCGCCGACTTGCCGTGATTCCCATCCGATGTCGGTTCGGTGTACACGTTTGCCGAGCCGTGCGATCGCGTCATCGACCTGCCCCGCAGTGAGTCCTGCCCGCACGAGCCTGTCGAAGTTGGAGCCGTTGATAGCGAGCATCCGGGCGACGGCGAACGTGATGTAGATCGGTGCGGCGTCCTTCCACCGCTCGTGCACTCCGAGGACTTGCTTCCCGTCGATCCATACGCGTCGCCGGTCGATGTCGACGAGTAGAACGGTCGAGGTCTGTTCGGCGAGGGCAATCTGCGTGACTGTCACGGTCCGCGGCGCCAGGAGCAGCAAGTCCGCGTCCGCGACTGGTTCGCTGCGAGGGTTCTGGGTGAGGGTGGGGAAGCGTGCGCGGCGGCCGTCGGCGAGGCGGATCGTGTCGTGCGTCTCCACGACCGCGGCCAGACCGGCGAGTTTCAGGACGGCGAGGGCGTCAGTGAGATCGGTGGTGTCGCCGAGCCCGTATGGCATCGTGATCTGCGGTCGACCGGCGTACGCAGCGGCCACCCATTCGAGTCCTGGGCCCATCAGCTGCGTTCCTCCGGGGTGTCTGGTCTGATGAGGGCCATGAGCCAGCCCGCTTCGGTCAGGAACGGCTCCCACCCGTCACGGGGGTCACCGGGTGCTGGTTCGCACCGGTAGCCAGAACCTCCGTCGGCGCTATGGACGATGACCTGCCGGAGTTCGGAGCCGGTCGGGTCGCGGAAGTACATGTGTCCGTGGGTGCCGGCGAGGTCGAAGGCGACGCTGAGTAGGAACAGGTCCGGGCGGCTGGTGGCGCTCACCATTCACGTCCCCGGAACAGGGCGATGACTGTCTCGAGCGGGCGCCCTTCCCGGATCCACTGCAGCGGCGTCAGGGCGCGGTTCTCGACGGTGAGGTGGGTGCAGGGTATGGTCATGAACTCGGTCACCGCCGCCGCATCCAGGAGCGGCTGCGGTGCCGCCGCGTAGAGCACTTCCAAGCCTGGGAGCAGGACGGAGCGGTCACCGAACTCAGGCAGGGCCGGGGCGAGGATCTGCCAGTCGGGGATGCGTTCTTCGCCCTCGAGGTCGAAGCTCAGTAGGCGGTTCGACCCGAACAGCTCGCCGACGTCGTCGATGCTGATTTGCAGGGCTGCTGCGGCTTCTGCTTCGGTGAGGGTCGAGTCGAGGAGGTGCCGGCGGATCCGGGCCTGCGTGGTTCGCCACCAGTCCTCGGGTACGTCGGCTGCGTTGACGGCGCTGTGTTCGGGGTCGCGTGGGATTTGCCGGCCGTTGTCGGCGTAGGCGCTGAGTTGCTCCGGGGTGACCTCCCCGCGGGCGTACATCCACAGCTGTGACTGCCAGGGCATGTCGTCGGGGAACCCTTCGAGGTACCCGGAGTGGATCACCGCCCGGACAGCTTGCTCGCGCCTGGCGACTTCGGAGGCTGGGATGAGGAGGGTCTGCACGATGCGGTTCGCTTCCCGTACCGCCGGCACGGTCAGGTCTGACAGGACCGTGTTGTGCTTGTCGTAGAGCTCGTACCCGGGCTCGGCATCGATGGGGCGGACGAGGATTTGCGTCAGGTGCGCGTTCGGGTTGTCGGTGTCCTCGAGGAGCACATGTCCCCAGAGGATCCGGTCGTTCGAGAGGTGCATGGACACCAGACGCATCATCAGTGAGTACCTCCAAGTTGGAAGTGGTGCGGGGGTGGGTCAGGACTGTTCGGGTTCGGAGTGGGTGCGGCCGAGACGTTCTGGTGCCCAGGTGAGGATGAACCGCATGATGCGGTCCGCTTCCGCCATCGCCGGATCCGACGGGTCCTCGGCGTCGGGGTCGACGTTGCTGAGCCGGAACCACGGCGCCTGGTCGGCGTGGTCGATGAGGACGACTGAGGGCTTGTCGTTGGGGCGGGTGGGGTTGGTGAACATGACGGAGCCGAAGAAGCGGGTGTCATCGAACGCCAACGTCATGGACAGCAGCTGCAACATCATCGGCGTCCCCTCGTCAACTTCCACTGGGGTGCCAGCGGAGGTCATGTGCAAGGTCGGCTTGGAAGTGCAGCAGCTGCCGCAGCCCGTTCACCGCGTCGGTGTTCACGTCCACCCAGCTGTCTTCGTGGATGACATGCGCGGTGATGAACTCATCCGTGCAGCACCCCTGATCGGTCGCGGTCAGGATGGTGGTGTCCTGCGGGATGACGACCGCCACGGTGGCGTCATCCGCTGATGCCGGCTCGTAGCCGAGCGCCTGCATGTCGGGATGTTTCGCGAAGAACGCGGTCAGCCGGTTCGGCGGGACCAGGACGCCGGCCTGCTGCGCCGCCCACCGGTCCGACATCACCCCACCAAGCCCGATGAGTTCATCTGCTTGCGCGTCGATGCTGTCGTCGCGTTTCCAGCAGATACGCACTCCGCCGGGACCCGGGTAGGCGGCGAGAGCCCAGTCGATGAGGGAGGGCCGGTCCGTCGCTTCCCACCCCAACGGCGTGTGAAACGCATGAACGCCAAGCGTCGGCATGACTGCACGGACGTCGTCCGCCGGGATGCCGATGTGTTCCGCGACCGCATGGGTGCCGCCGCCGTGCAGGGCGATGGTCCGGGCGATGGCGAACACGTGACGCCAGCCCGGTGTCGCGTCTCGTTGCATTGACGTTCCGTGCACTTGCCGGCCGTTCGCCCAGACGCGTTGCCGTTTCCCGTTCACGACCACCAAGTCTGGATACCGGCGCACAAGCGACAGGACGCCGCCCTCCGATCCACCTGGCAGGAGGACCAGGTCGTCGTGGTGGCCGTCCCCAGTTACGTCATGAGCGGTGGTGGTGGGGTCCGGAGTGGCGAGGAACGCAGTCCGGCCGTCCTCGAACCGGAGCCGGTCGAACGACTCCACGCGAGCGGGCATACCGGCGGCGGCGAGGGCGGTCAGCGTCTGGGTGATGTCGATGGTCCAACCGAGCCCGAACGGTAGCGACAGGATCGTCTGCTGCTGCCGGATGTCCTGCACCCACTTCCGGTCAGACATCAGCAGGGCCGGCCGCTTCCACGCCACGACCCAGCGACCGGAGTTCCAGTAACACGTTCGTCACCTGGGTTGCCGCTTCGACCAGGGGGTCCGCTGGATTGGTCAAGGGTGCCCCGTTGAGGAGATTGAACGTCCACGTGTCGTCGGAGGCTCGGACGGTGACGTGCCGTTGCAGGATCGCCGAACCGGTGGAGTTCGTGAACGTCATCCCGACCAGCGTCGGCCAGATGACGGCGTCGAACTGAGCAGTCAACGACAGCAGCCGCAACGGGACCGGCTCGAACCTCGGCGGCCGACGGTCAGGCATCGCCAGCCAACCTCGGGTCATCCTCTGACAGGCGCTCCAACCCGAGACCGGACGCCTCGAGGATCGCGTTCTCGGACTTTTCCGTGGCGACGAACGAACCGATCTGCGCGTTGACCGCGACAAGCGTCCCGATCCGACTCCGCGCATCGAGAACGACCGCGGCGACCTCGTCGTCGGCGCAGTCGGAGGTGAGTTCCGGCTTCGAGGGATGCAGGGCAGGGAACTCCAGCTGCTGCACCGGCGGATGCCACTTCACACCGATGCGCAGGATACGGCCGTCGGCGTCGTTGCGGTAGAACATCGCACCGAACGGGTGACCCTGATTGAGGGCGAGGTCGGCGCCGTAGAGCGTCCACCCTGTCGCGGCGTACGACGGCTCCCAACGCTGCACGATGAGGGCACCGACACCCATCTTCAGGCCCGGGATGAGTGCCTGGCCGTCCTGCACGTCGGCGTAGAGCTCGCGGAGGTCAGCGGCCCGGTGATTGCGAAGCGACGCGAGCGGGATCCGAGTGAATCCGCGCATTGGGTCCAGCTGTCGCCTGCGGTTTTCATCATCATCGTCAGTACTGGCTCTCACCCTGCATCCCTTCGTGGTCACGAGGTCTCGCCGCTCGTGTTCATAGTAAGGAACGATGCCCGGTCCGTCTACATCTGATCGACCACGCCCTCTGCCTCGGGACCTATGCCGGCGCCATCAGGCAGGTGCGCCGGATGGCCTCGCAGAAGACGGCGTGATCGAGAATCGACGCTCTCGATGCGGCTGAGCACGCGATAACAGGCTGTCAGCTGGTTTCTGCTTCCCGCTGTGAGCGCAGGGGTGAGTCACCAGGATCCGCGTCAATCCGGGGGAGCAGGGCGGCCGACGGGGGCTTCCTTACTTACTTACCTCTACCTCTCTCTTATATGTTGGTAGTAGGTATATAGCTGGGTTCGGTACACATACGTCCCTATCCCAGTAGCCGTACCTCCCGCGGAATGCGTCGAGATCGCAAGACGCCGTGATCGAGGACGCTCGGCCTGCAGGATGCGGCCAGTCGACGAGATCAACCGCCGTTCCGCGCATAGCCGCTTCGACGCCGCACCCCGTGGTGTGAGAAGGAGCAGCACATGCAGGAACGAACCTGGTTCACCGACGACCTACCGGACGGGGTCAGCATCGCGACGGTCATGGATGACATCTCCGTCGTCGTTGACCCTTCCGGACTTGTCACGATCGACGGGCCCGCTGGAGGGTCCACGACCCTCGACTTCGACGACGCCGTCGTTCTCAGCGCCGTCCTCATCGAAGGAGTCCGCATCCTCCGCGAGAAGGGCTGCGTCGAGCGGGATGCCGTCCTCACTTGGCTGAGAGACCACGGGGCCCGCTGACACGCCCGTCCACGTCACGCCGGGTCGTCCGCGCATAGAGGGTGCAACCGAAAGGGGCACCCCATGCCGACAGCATCCCGCGCAGACCGACTCGACGCCTTCATCGCCGCCGCCACCGCCAAGCACGACGGGAAGTACGACTACTCAAGGGTCCCCGAGACCTTCGTCAACGCACATACGAAGGTGACCATCGGCTGCCCGGACCACGGGGACTTCGACCAGGAACCAAACGAGCACAAGCGCGGACAACGCTGCCCGGACTGCTCCGGCCGTCGGAACTCGCGTGCGTCAGTCCGCGGCGCCCGCTTCGTCACACGAGCCGCTGGTATACACGGGAACCGGTACGACTACTCCGCCGTCGCGTTCGTCGACCAGCACACCGAGGTCACCATCATCTGCCGACGGCACGGCCCATTTCTGCAGCGACCGACGAACCACCTCGACCACGGCGGGCCGAGCGGGTGCCACCGCTGCGCAGAAGAGCGCCGGCCGGCCGCGCTGAAGGACGCGTGGACAAAGCGCGACCGTTCGCAGCGCCGCGACGCAGACACCGGCGAGTACCTCGCAGCATGAACAGGAACGACCGGGCCGCCGTGGGGAACGGTGACCCGGTCGTGGGGCTCGTGTGTGACGAGCCGCATTTCAGCCCAGCGACGGTCAGTTCGCCGCGACGTACGTGTCGCGAACGTGCTAGCTGATCCGACCACGCGCGGCGACCTTTTGACCGTTCGCCGACGCCAACTCGCGGATCTTCGTCAGCTCGTCAGGAGTGCTGGGACCCTTTGACGCGGGGCGGGAGAATCCCACCCGTGCAGCCGCCTGGTTCGAACGGACTAACCGGGTTCGAACGGACTAACCGGGTTCAAACCGACTGACCGGGCTGCTCTCCGCGCGCTAACGAAGGCGTCGCCCCTACTCAACCCGAACCACCGGTACGACTCGCGTCCCGTCCTCGTCCCGCCAGACACCTGATTGCGGAGCGTTGCGCCTAGCGTCGCCGGGTCCGCCAGCTGGCTAACTCGTTCGACAAGTTGGCGAGCACCAAAGTCGTTGCCGCGTCGACCTCGCGATACGAATAGGCGTCATCGGTTGTCGCTTCAACCAAGCCGTATCCTGGCCGATCAAGGCGCATACCGCTGAGCTTTGGGGGGATGCCATAGTGCATCGACCGATTGCGAAGCTGCCGAAGACTAGCGAGAAGCTGCGCCTCCGAGGAGTTCAGCACCGCTTCGAGCCCGGCACGCAAACCTGGCGCATCCGAGTTCGGGAAACGACCGAGCAGCTGCCGCACGGCGCTCAGCGCGTGCGTCGCTGCCACGAACCGCAGACGGAACACACTCCCGCCGAGACCCCGTTCAGCGGGCGCGAAGACGTGCAACGCCGCATTGACGGAACATTCCGCGAACATCGCGACGTCTCGCGCACCGGCCGGCAGTGCTGGCTCGTATGACTCATCAGCAAACGCTGCCGCGGAGAGCTGCACGAGCTCCGGCCGTGACGCTTGCACATGCGGAAGACCATGGATTGCCGTGTTCGGGCGTCCGAACGACCGTTGCAACTGGATGACTCGAGATCCCATGCTCTCGCCGAGATCGTGGGTTCGACTTCCGGAAGCCTGATCGAGGGAAGCAAGCGCCTGGTAGCTGGTCAGTCGAGCCGAGGCGAACGCGCGACCGTCGCTTTCCAGGAACGCGAAGTCGTTGTTGGCCCCGAAAGTGGCGCTCTGGTCTCGCCCGATGCGGTTGAACTCCTCGACAACCGAGTCAACCGTCTTCTTGTTGTCATCGAGCAGTTTGACGGTGTGCCGCGCGACCGCAATCTCCTCGTCCCACCCGACCGACAGCGCCGCCGCGGCGTCCGGTCGGCGTCGACGCAACTGGTCCAGACCCTCATGAAGGATGCGTGCGACCTGCGGCGCGACAGCAAGCCCGACCGTCTCTGACCATGGCGAGGCGGCCTCCGTCATCACCAAGGAGACGACGAGGCTTACGTCGTCCGCAAGCATCGCGACGTCAACCTGTTCTGGCGTCGGCGCTTGACCCGCTCGGCGCCTCGCCTTCGCAGCGCTCCCACTCATACCCACCATGATGCCGGAGGTCAGCGAACTGCTCCCCGCCGGAACACAAGCCGAGTGGCGGGTGCGATGCTCAGGGACCCGCTCGCCATCGTGAGGCCGTGGCGGCGTTAAGTGACGGCGCGCTCAAACGCTCGGTGCCGCTCTAACAAGCCGTCGACGTACTCGGCCCGGACCGGCGACACCTGCTTGAACACGGGATGAAGCACGATGTGCGCTCTGCGGGCATCACTGAGGGCAGGCTGAAGCGGCCAGCGGTTAGCACGACCGGCCGGCCCTCACAAGCGAGGAGCAGATCCTCACAGTTCAGACGTCGACCAACCCGGGGCAGACCCGTCGTCATGATCGCCTCCGGCTGCCATCGCTAAATCGTCCAGTAACGTGAGGGCGATGGAAGAGCTCGCGCGTTTCGGAAGGGCGTCACTCGCGCAGGTCGCCGAGTTGATGGGTCGTAGTGAAGAGCAGGTGGCGGAAGCCGCAGTCCGCCTAGAAGGCGACGGCGCCGTCGTGCGTGGCATGCTCGCGGCGTCAGCGGTCACCGCGCTCATCTCGGAGGCGGAACCAGCTCGACCACTGCAGGACGCAGAGGCGCTACTACGCAACGCCTTCCGCCTGGCGCGAGAGAACGCGAAAGCCGATTGGGCATCGATGGCCGTCCCAGTGCTCAAGAATCGACTGCTGCAGTTGACCGACGGCACATTCCGCGAGAAGGACTTCGGAGCGCCGAGCATCTGGCACTTCGTGACGCTGTTCCCCGGGCTGGTGGCCTGCGAGGGGGTCCGACCATCCGAGCGCGTGCGACTGCGTGAACCCGAGCTGATCGAGACGGACGACCGAGATGAATCCGCCGAGCTCGACCCAGTCGGGAAGGGTCGCATCCGCGACGACCTCTGGCGCGCAGTATTCGACTACCGGTCCGGTAAGACGTACGCCTGGGACGAAACGCGGGGCCGGGCCAGCGATCACGCGGACCCTGATAGCGCCGGCATCCGTGTGCCCACGATCACAGCCGCAGAGCTGCGGACGTTGCGCCAAGAGTTCGTTCGTACTCAGGAGACGGTGTCGGAGCACGACGCTGCACGGTTGGCGGAATGGGTCGACGGCGCGGGGGCGACCGCGGCGCTACCCCGGTTCTACCGTCCGCTCTGGAACGCTCACCTGAAGAGCCACGCCGCTGATCGCCTGCGCACCTTCTTTGTCCAAGCAGGCCTCGACGTCCCGTCCGACCTGATAGCGCATGCCAGTCCTCCTACCGCACCAGTCTCCGATGTGGAACACGCCCGCCGAAGGGCGCACGCGTACATCGACGCGATGACTGGGGAAGAGCTGGGCCGCCTATCCATCGAGCTGAGCGTCATCGCCCGAGTGCGGATCTCCGACGAAGGGTGAGCGGCGACCGAGTCCGCGGCATCTGCATCGTCGCGCCGCCCCGTGGCGGAGACCCCAACCATCGGATCACGCCAGCACAGGCGACGTGGGTCGACGCTGTGCGCGCACACGCCGTCGCTCGCGGAGAAGAGGTGAAGATCTTCCGGACGGTCTTCCGCCGATCCGCTGTACGCAACGACTCGGGCCGGTCCTTCCACGTGTTGGACCCGTGGGAAGCCGACAGGTTCTACCGCGATATTCACCGCGGCTACGACGCCGTATTCCAAGCGGGTCAGGCCCGTATCTCACTGCAGCCGACGAAGCCGCTCGAGTCATCGCACCTGATACCGGTCAGTCGTCTCGTGCGTCCCAAGGCCTTCTTCGTCCAGTTCGACGGGTTCACTCCTCCCGCGGACAGCTTCGAGGACTTCGACTCCTGGGCTGCGGCCGTGGACTGCGGCACACATCGCGACTGCCGAGTCCTACCGCACCACATGTTCTCGCCGAGCACGGATTGGCAGGCGCTCGAGACCGAAGACCAACGACAGGCCTTCGAAGCCGCGCACGGAGGGCCGACGCACCTTCACGATGAAAAGTCGCGCCCGTGGAATCAGACCAACGCCTGGCACGGCAACGACACGCTCGAGGTGGCGCGTTTCGATCTGCCCACCGGCTTCCACTGGGATGTGGTGTCCGCCCGCAACACTTCGAGGATGTCGTCGCTGACATCAGCGTGGCGGTTCGACGGGAAGGCCTACCTCAACATCAGCCCCGACGGCTTCATCCGCGCAGGCCAGAGCAAGGGCGCAACGGCAACCAAAGAAGACGAAGCGCCAAGACCAGCTCCTCCAGAACCGGCGACGCCAAGCAAGCGCGAGCGGGACCGCGCACGCCGTGAGCGGCAGCGGGCGCAACGCCGCCGCTAGTTGCATCCACCCAGCCTCGGCGCATAGAGTAGCTGGTGATCCGGTCCGCGGAAGCGGATTGGAAGGACGGTGCGGGGTTGCTTCTCGCGCCTGAAGACACCAAGAAGCAGTGAACGTGAGCAAGCCACGGTCGTCTCGAGCCGTGAATGCGATTCATCCAAGGTCGTGGGGACCTCACGTAAGCGCCAACGCGCCTCTGTTGGTTGTCCAGAATAGGCTCGACCTATCTTCTAGTGCCCCGGCTTATCGTCCGGGGCACTTCTCTTTGTCCTACGCCTCGCCCACGACATGCGCGAGGCGACGTCTGCTTGCAGTACGGGAACGGCGGCGGATGAAAGGCAGTCCTCGCGACCTGCTCTACCAATGTGCTCATTTGCGATCGGCGCCCTACTCGAGCCGCACCACCGGTACGACCCACGTCCCGTCGGCGTCCTGCCAGCCGCCGAGTTCAGGACGGACACGCCATGCAGACAGCAGCATCGTCACCTTGAGCTCGTCCTCTGGCTCGTGGATGTTCCCGCTGAACCCGATGAGGTCACCAGCTTTGTCTCCGGTGCCGGTCGCGTCGGGGTCGAGGCGCAGGCGCCAAACGCGATGGTGCGGCTCGTACGAGATGTGGGCAATACGGACAGTCATGGTGTAGCTCCTAGTGTTACGGCTCCAGCTTCGGTGCTGTAACCCCTACTATCGGCACCGATCGTCGCTACTGACGGCCCGGGTGGCGCATGTGGCTCACACGTTGAACTGGTCCTCGTTCCAGTGGTCAAAGTGGTACACCGACTGCTCGCTTACGGGACGCTCCGACGTTGCTGCCGCCAGCGCGTCAGTGTCCTCCTGTAGCTCAGCGAACCATTCCTTCCAGTCCGAGTCCTCATCGTCCGGGAACGACGCCGGGTAGGTGTCGGCAAATACTTCCGCCTGACCGAGGATCATCGCCAGGGCCAGCTCCTGCAGCACGCTCGTCGCCGTCGGCAATGACACCGCAGCGCGCTCGCGGAGGAGCCGAACCGCTCCTCGAAGCGCGAACATGAACTCGTAGTCGTATCGGGTGAGGAACTGGGCCGGAAGTTCGTCGACGAACCACGACACGTCCAACTGTCCGAGGTGGGAGCCGCGGGGGAGTCGGGCGAGTTCGCGAAGCTCGTCAGTCGCGGTGTCGTAGACGAGGTCGCTGCCGACTGCGAATACGGCGGCGGCCGAATCGCCGAGCCTTTCGGCGAGCGGAGGCGACCAAGCCTTGTGCGAGTCATCAACGTCGAGCATGTCGTCATCGTCCACTGGGGCGCCTGCGGCTTCCAGACTTGCCCACCCAAGCGCGCGGCAGACGCCTCGTACCTTATCCGCGCGAATCGACGCTCCGCTTTCGTACCGCGCCCAGCTCTTGGCTCCGACTCCGGCCCGGGTAGCGGCGACCTCGACCGTGTGCCCGAGGCTGATGCGACGGGCGCGGATCGCCTCGCCGATGATGGTGTCGCTGGACTTGACTCGAGGGGGCATCCGACATCCTTCGGTACTGACTGGTAAGTGACTAGACAGTATCAAGGGCTGCATCAGCGACGCAAGGGTGCGGTCGGAGGGGTCCTGGAGGGCGGCCACGGCCGTGAGCCGCAAGCACTCACCGAAGGGGTGGCTCGGGTTTGTGGGCCCATTGCGAGCAAGTCGGTCCTCATCGAACAAACGGCCCCTGACCTGGGCTTTCGGCAAAGGGGGGAAAATGAGGGCGGCCCCAGGGGAAACCCAGGTTGAGGCTTTCACGGAGGACCGCTCGATCCGCACCACCGCGCGGGTCCGTAAGACCTGCAAATGACCCGCCATAGAAAACCCCCGTTCACGCGGGGGTTTTCTTCTTTTGAAGAGCGTCCTCGGTGCATCTCTGGTGCACTCTCCTGAGTGCACGACTCCGCGCCGTGGCTGCCTCCTCCTTGGCAGCGCGGTGAGTGACGGCGCGTCGGACCCGGTGTGCCAGGCCCCTTCGCCTGTTCCTCGAGTGTGCGCAGCGAAGCAAGCCTTCACGTCGGTCTCCACTGGGCCTCGCCACCGCGTTGCGCCGCTGAAGCTCTAGATCAGCGCGCAGATGTGTGGCAGAGGCCCGAGGGGAACCCTAGAACGACAGGCGCACAGCCAGCCGCGACTGTGGTGCTGGGGTATACCCCAATGCGGCAGAGCCAGCTAGACTTCTGGAACGTTTCTGGGACGTCTCTCGTTGGGTGTTCGCGTGATGGGGGAGGACGCTCTGTTCGTGTTGCAGATGGCAGTGCCGCAAGGTCCGGCCCGGTCCTCTCGTGTCCGCCCTCGCCCGCGTGAACGAACGCTTCGGCAGAGCCCGTTGATGTCGGTCGCGTGCAGTAACTTCTTGGCATGAACAATCGTGAGGCGAATTCGCTAGCAGCGTGGCTGGTCAAGCAGCCCACCCAGGAAGGCCGCGGGCGCAGCATCGCGGTGGCGCTCAAGGACGCACACCGTCTCGTGAACGAGCCGACGCTCGACATCTGGCGGCAGCAGGTCGTCCTTCCGATGCTTCCGCTAATTCCGGGGCTCGCTGAGTCGATCGAGTACCTGGACATCGACGTAAAGTTGGCGAACAACCGATCGACCCTTTCTGGTGAGATTGTCGTGATCACCGACACCCGGATTGTCCACGGGCAGTTCCAGACATTCGACAACATCAACAGCCTGCCGACCGCGACAGCGAAGTCCTGGCCGCGCAGCGCTGTCCGCACCATACGACTCGACGAACTTGAGGTCCCGGACCTCGATGACGAGGACGAACCCTGGGACGCGAGCGGGACCCTCACCCTCAAGGGCGACGACTTCAACCTGACCCTTCCCGCCCGCCCCGGACGCGAACACGCGATCGCGGAGCTCGCAGCGTCGTTCTCCCGCTGACAGAACCCTGCGGGCTGCGGCTATGAACCTAGAGGGAGTCGCGGCGCTGCTCGCCCTGCCGGCAGGGCTCCTCGCTGCGGTCACGCCTTGGGCGCTCGAGCGCACGTGGTCGGCCCACCTGGACCGCGTGGTGAAACTCCAACAGTCGGGGATCCCACTTGGCGAGCTCGAATCGCGCATGCTCGAAAGCGTGCGGAAGCGCCTTGTAGAGAAACTTGCGGTCGCGACGCTCGTTCCCCGCCGACTCGAGTTCCTGGTGCTCGGAGTGATGGGGATCGTCGGAGGAGTCGCATGGCTGGTGGTGTCCTTCATCGACGCGTCTGCGGCGGACGCTCGGGGGGTGGGCGACCCTGCCCAGATCCTTGAGCAAGGAGTGCTGGACACTCTGATGCTTGTCCTGACCGGTTCGCTCTGTCTTCTCTTCCGCGTTGGTCTCCGAAACCGTCGCATCATCGAGTTGCAGCGGACTGGTGACGTCAGGCGCGAAGAGATCCAAGACTTCCTGCAGCCACGGGACACCCCGCTGTGGAGGCGACGTAAGCAGCCTCCACAGCCAGCCGAAGAGCGCGACCCCGAAGCCTGACCCCACGCAGGTGCACGCGCTCATGGAGCTCAGGCGGCGCGCTTCTTCCACACCTCTGGCGGGTGACGACAAAGTAGCCGTCGCGTGCGGCTACCGGGTGGCGAGGCATTGTGCTGTGGGCGTTGCGGTGGCCGGGATGGTCGTCCGTTTGCGCCGTCGCGTGGTAACCGCGTGGCAGCGGCAAGCCTTCCGTACGGTCTGCGTCGTAGAGGAGGTGCTGCGTCGGGCAATGATCTAGCACCTGATCGCATACCTATGTAGAGTTAGACCTATGAAGGTCACCTATTCGCTGGCGTTGGTCGCCATGACGGTCCTCGAGATGGATCGTGAGGACGACGGGCGTCTCTGGGGTTACGCGATCTCGAAAAGGTCAGGCGTCCGATCGGGAGTGTTGTACCCGCAGCTAGACCGCATGCTTGGTGAAGGATGGCTCGCGGATCACTGGGAGGAGCGGACTGAAGGGCAAAAGCGACCGGCCCGCCGGTATTACACGCTCACCGATGAGGGGCGCAGAGAACTAGGGGCTATCGCTAGCAGGGTAAAGACAGAGCGGCAGTTCAAGGGGCTTCGGGGGGTGTTCGCATGATGCAGCAGCTCATGAGTGCTCCGGCGGCGCTGGCTGGACTTGGGGTCGCGGTGATCGTGTTCGGATTTGCGCCTGGCCTGGTGCTCGCGCTCATCGTGCGCCTGATCCCGGATCTCGAGCGACGCCATGAGTTGCAAGCTGAGCTCTATGCCGTGCCTTACTGGAAGCGACCGTTCTGGGTCGCGGAGCAGTTTGAGGTTGCGTTGAGAGTAGGGCTATCGCCGCGTATCGAGTGGATCTGGGGGCGGCACGTGTGGCATCGGTCCAAGTTGATGTCGGGTTTGGACCAGCATCGCGAGTTTCCGGAGACGTTTTGGGTCCCGGATGCTGAGGTGAAAGCGCTCATCGGGCCTGGTGACGAGGTGAAGCTCATGTGGTCAGTTTCTCGGTCTCCCGGCGAGAGAATGTGGGTCGAAGTGACCGAGCGGCATGGTAGCCGCCTTGTTGGCAAGCTCTCCAACTGGCCCGTATGCGTTTACATGAATCCCGTAGAGCGGGTGGACTTCGACATTGACGACATCATCGATTACGAATTTGCAGAAGCTGACACCGACCTCCAGGATGCCAAATCTTCAGCGTGACCCTCGTGATTCGAGGAAGTGGCGCTGCGCTGCCGACCGAGCTGACATAAGAGGCCGCTATCAGCTCGAACAACGGCCGGCATCCCGCGAAGGGTTGCCGGCCGTTGCCATGTGGGGGAGTGTCAGTGTGCGGCGTCGTATGCGTCGCGGACGGCCTGGCTGATGCGGCCGCGGCTCGAGACTTCGTGGCCGTTTGCGTTTGCCCACTCGCGGATCTTCGCGAGCTCGTCCGAGTTGCCACGCTTGGGCGCGTTCCCGGCGCCGCTGCGGCCGGAACGGCCGCTGACCTTCCGGGCCGCGGCAACGTAGTCGGAGAACGCTTCACGGAGCGCGTCTGCGTTGTCGTCGGTCAGGTCGATCTCGTAGTTGCTGCCGTCAAAGCCGAAGGTGACGGTGCGGCCCTTACCGTCTTCGATGGTGTCGCCGGTGAGGTCGTCGACGAGGTGCGTAGTGACTTTCTGCGCCATGGTGAGGTCGCCTTTCGCTCGGGGGTCACTTCCACCCTGGCATAGCTGGTCCCGGAGAACGCTTTGTTGGTTCTTCCTCGTGTAGGTGGGTCGGGCAGACTGAGTGGTGATGTCTGATTCGTCGCCGGCCGTATTTGGGTATGCCGCCGCTCTTGCGGAGCTGAAGCAGCAAGTGCGCGCCGCCCGCTTCGCCGCCCAGCGCAGCGTGAACACGGAACTCATCCGCCTGTACTGGGGGATCGGTGCGACGATCCTGCAGCGCCAAGGTGACGAGGGGTGGGGGAGCAACGTCATCGGCCGGCTCGCAACCGATCTCCGCGCGGAGTTCCCGAAGATGAGGGGATTCTCGCCGCGAAACCTCGCCTACATGCGGGCGTTCGCCGCTGCCTGGGCTGACGACCAGATTCTGCAACAAGCTGTTGCACAACTGCCCTGGGGTCACATCACCGTCCTCCTCGACCGACTCGACGACCACGCTCTCCGTGACTGGTACGCCGCCCAGGCAGCCGCCCACGGTTGGTCCCGGAACGTGCTCGAGCACCAGATCCGTTCCGCCGCACACACCCGCTTGCAGGCAGCGCCAACGAACTTCGCCGAGGTCCTGCCGCCGGGGGACTCGGACCTGGCGCAGCAGATCACAAAGGACCCGTACGTTTTGGACTTCCTCGCCCTCGACGGCGACGCGAAGGAACGCCACCTCGAGCAGGCACTCGTAGACCGGATCATCGACACCCTCCGCGAGCTCGGGGAGGGGTTCGCGTTCGTGGGCCGGCAGGTGCACTTCGACGTCGACGGGGACGACTTCTACGTTGACCTGCTCTTCTTCCACGTCGAGCAGCTCCGCTACGTCGTTATCGAGCTGAAGACCGGGAAGTTCAAGCCTGAGTACCTCGGGCAGCTTGGGTTCTACGTCGCGCTCGTCGATGACAAGCTCCGCCGCTCGCAGCACGCGGACACGGTCGGGTTGCTCCTCGTCGCGGACAAGAACGACGCCGTCGTCCGGTACTCACTTGGCGGCCAGCAGGCGCCGGTTGGTGTCGCGAGCTACGACCTGCTGCCACCGGCTGTCCAAGCGGCTCTGCCTTCAGAAGACGATCTCGCGTCAGCGCTCAACCGTCCGGTGGACTGAATCCACCCCCTCGTTGAGACCGCAGTTTCCGGACCTGAAGGGTTTCGTCGCGGAAGCCTGCGCACATGCGTACGTTCGCGGCGGCATGGCCGGACCGGCGACTCCTGCAACAGGCTGTTGCACAACTGCCGTGGGGTCACGTCACGGTCCTCCTCGACCGGCTAGATGACGCTAAGGCACGCGACTCTCGAGCATTGCATGTCGGACGGTCGTTCTATCCTCGGCAGTGTGAACCCCACGGACGTTTTCGCTCAATTCCCCGCAGCCCTCCTGCAGGGACTCATCCACGCGTTCGCCGATCTGATCGCAGCAATCGGGCAGTTGTGGACCCAGCATCCCGTCATCGGCACCGCGTTCGGCCTTCTTGTCCTCGCTGGCATCGTCATGCCACGGCGGAAGCGTCACCGCCGATCCTGGTGATCGTCGTTCCGTCCTAGGGCTGAGCGTATGTCGGATGAGTTGCAAGCCGCAGTAATTGGCGCCATCGACGGCGCGGTCATCTTCGGTGCTATCGCCGTCCTCGTGTGGGTTCTGCAGGAAGCCTGCAGCATCGAGACGCTCAATCAGGCAGGCACGCATCCACCTCGCTCGCGAGGTCATTCGGGTCCGCGGCGACTCACCCCGAATGGTGGTTCCGCTGAACGAAATCCCCATGCTCTTCGCACATAGGAGCCGCTCGTGGCGCACTAGCGGCAGCTAGTGGACCACCCCGGCAGTCCCAAGAGCGACTCGGGGCTCGAGGCCATCTTGCTCCGAATGGGGGAAGATGTCGGTCAAGGACCATCCGTCCCACAGACCTCGCCGGGTTCCTTCGCGCTCAGGACGCTCAACCCCATGCACTAGCCTCAGCCCCGGATGTGAGAAGCCCCGGGCTGGGTGCACGGCTACGCCGAGCGTGCAGCGTTTGGGCCCACTATGAACTCCGCCTTATCGAAGGTCTCCGGTCTAGACGTGATCAGGTTTGACACCTGCATCCCGAAGGATGCCTGCGCGACGTCCCATGTGTCGCCGATCGGCATGATTGGGATGCTCTGATTGGACGCGCAGCAACGTGATCGAACGCTTTACGCCGTGCGACGGAAGCAAGCAGGTCGAGTTCCGCAAGCGACGCCTGGCCGACGACATCTGCACTGTCCTCATCTACGCGACCGCCCCAAGCAGCCGGGTGACCGGGCAGTTCACCGTCAGCGAGATGGTCACCGACAGCCCGGCACGGACCTGGGAGCAGTTCGGCCACCTCGGCGTGATTGAGAAGGAGGCGTTCTTCGCGTACTACGGCGACGCACCAACAGCGGTCGCCATAGTTGTGGGTGCTGCCGAGCGCTTCAATGCGCCACTCGCACTAGCTGCGTTCGAGCCCCGACTAGCGGTGCCGCAGTCCTTCGCGTACTTGCCCGCCGACGCGCGCGAGCTTGCGATGGCTGGCTGAGGACGTTCTGCAGAGCTCCCCGTGCCCGGTGGGCTTCCATGGCTACAAGCCGTGCTCCGCGACCTAGCCACGCTCCTCCGTTATCGCCATACAGCCCACGCTCGCTGCTGATCGATCGAGCCTACAAATTCGGTCTTGACCCTTTCGAGAGAAGGGCGTCCGGCGACGCTCCGCTCTAGACTGGTCGTCGGCCGGACGTGTCAGGGGGGGCGTATGAACGACGAGCGAACGGTGGCGGGCCACCTGTGGGACTACGCGGAGCAGCATGAGCGATACCAGCTTGCAGCGGCGCAACTCGCCTCTTACCTACGCGAGCTATTGAGCGATGCCGGGATCGACACCTTCACGGTGGAGGCACGCGCAAAATCACTGCTGTCCTACCGAGTCAAGTCCGAAAAGACAGATGCTGCGGGGAGTCCCAAGTATGTTCGCCCTGCACAGGAGATTGAAGATTGTATCGCTGCGAGAATCATCGTCTTCACGAAACGGGCCAGATCGCAGGCTGTCAAGCTTCTCGAACAGACCTGTGCAGTACGCGCGCCCGGAGCTGTGAACCCTGGCCACGACAAGCACAACGGTTACGACAGTGACCACCTCATCATCACGGCGTTCCAGGATGAAGAAGTTCAACGTCGCGCGCGCGACTTGCACTGGTTCCTCACTGTTCGTCCCGGGCTAGAAGTGCAGATCCGCACAGTCGCGGGGCATGCCTGGGCGGAGTATGAACACGACGTTCGTTATAAGACACCGTCCGACGAGGGGCAAGACGCCGTCACCTCGGGATACGACGCTTTGCCCGCGGATCAGCAGCTTCTCATCGATCAGCTCTTCGTCGAAGCGGGTGGCCTGCGCAAGTACCTCGATGCAACTTTCGACCACATTGAACAGGTCCTGCGTCCGGACATCACGAACCAGGCATCGCATACTCAGCCGGAGCCGGACGACGACCTTATCGTCATAGATACCCCGACCGTGGCGCTGAACGACACCTCTCTGTTGTCGTACCTCACCGGCCGCTACCCCGATCACGACCTTGGATCCGAGCGATCCCGCGAATTCGTCTTGGAGTGCGCACATCGGCTCGGCCTCTCCACGGTCGAAGCGCTTGATGCCGCTCTACAAGACGTGGATACGAAACGCGTCGCGTCCCTCATGCCTTACGAGAATCAGCCGACCGCCGTTCGACGGCTCGAAGATGACCTTCTCGCGCGCTTCGAAGAACAGTTGATCGTTGCCGCACTCCAGATCAGTACGGATCGTGGTGCCCTGCTCGAGGGCCGACTTCGACGTCTACGTGGCAAGCTCTTGATTTATACCGTGATCGGTGTAGATAGGCTCGAAGGGCGTTTCATGACAGCGGCTCGCACCTTCCGGGAACTCGTGCGATATGTAAGCGAGAAGCAAGGTCCGCAAGAGGCTACGATCCCCGGCCTGGTCTCGTTGAAAGATGATCTCGACTCCGGAGCGCGCGCAAGGCAAATTCGGACCGCGCAGGGTCCGCTTTGGGTGAACTCGAACCTGTCGAGGTCTGCCGCGGAGGTTGGCATGGTGACTCTCCTAGGGCGACTACAGGGCACCGGCATTCGGTTGCTGCGCGCCGGAGATGAATTGGCCGCGTCGCCGTGACAGCACCCAGGGTTGCAGTCACCTGCACGTGAGCGCGTTGCCTCACTGGAGGTTCCTCCGAGATCGCTGCTGCAGCAGTAGTCGACCACCTGTGAACACGCAATTGAGGGAATCGACACACGACGCAGCGAGACTCTCGATCGGACAGCTGCTAGCGGTGACACGATTCCCGGCGTCGTCGTACGTGTACGTGGTCAAGGTGGCTGCGGACGTGCCGGTGGCCGGGGTGCTCATACCGGTGACCTGCTGCGCGGCGTTGTAGTTCAGACTGTTGCCCGCTGCGGACGTCAGCGATCCGGCCGAGCTCGCGGCGAAGGTGCTGGTGTTGCTCGAGGTGAGCTGTCGAGCGCGTCGTAGGTGTATTGCTGCGTCGCGGCCCTGACATCCCGGCTGTAGGGTCAGGACGTGGACGGCCGCTACGACCAAAGCGAGTTGAACTTGTACGGCGCGGAGGATGACTTCGAGATGGACACGATCCTGCGCGCGCTTGATGCTGCGGCGGAGCCTATGACCCCCAGCGAGCCAGCAGGACGGGACTGGGGAGGGCTGCTTGCAGCGCCGCGGTGCCAGGCAGGCGAGCTTGACCGAGCGGACCTGCCCGACGAGCCAGGTGTCTATCTCTGGCTGCGTCGCGAGGCCCCACAGTACGTCGGTACCGCAACCAGCCTGCGGAAGCGGCTTTTCGATGCACCTGGGGGGCGGAGTGAGCCTGGCGGGGTCGTCCCTCAGGCGCAACGTCTGCGAGCTGCTGTTTCAGATTCCGCCCAGCGTCACTGGAAATCCCACACGGCAGAGGATCACAAGTGAACAAGCGGCGGCGATTCAACGTTGGCTGCGCGACTGCCAGCTGTCTTGGGTTCAGTCCCAATCGGCCGGAGACGCTGCTGCGATGGAGACTCGGTTGCGGCGAGCCTTCCGGCCGCCTCTGAACCGTATGTAACAGTGCCGGTCAGCTCGGGAACAAATGCTGCGCCCTAGCAGAGAGTAAGTACGAGGCCATGTCGGTCTGCAGGAGCGGCACTCCGTCGCGCTGTGGAGTCGTGAGGTCGGTGTACCAGTACAGACGGCGGACGTTCTTTGGGGAGCGCTGCTGAGCGACCTCGCGCGCTTCCTCGGCCGTGAGTAGCCAGACGCGATCTTGTTCGAGTGAGCAGAACGCCAGGAGCTGTGCGGGCGTGTCGTGCGGGAAGTTCCATCCGATTGCCGACCGGCCGGTCCCTCCAGCTGGAGTTGCACGTTCGACGGTCTTGACCTGAACGGTGGTTGCTGCACCGGTCGCTGGGGCGTAGACCACCAGATCGATGCCGGCATCGGTGGTCAGCCGAGCGCTATCGACCCCGAGTTTCAGGAGCTGGTACTGCACCAGTAGCTCGCCGGCGGCGCCGATGTGTTGCGTCGTCCGGCGTTTCTTCGGCGTCGACTCGTCAGAGATCACGAGCCCACTCTGCCCGCTCGTGCGCCCAGAAGTGGGGCTGTGCTCTGCGAGGGGGATGAGGACATGAGCTGACGGAGAACTGGCATAGTGATCCAACGATGGACACCGACAACGCGCTGCCGATCCGAGTGCTGACCAGCGATGCCGTGAGGTGGGCCATCACGGAGCTGAAGGGCAGGCGCACTCACCCGTTCTTCCTGCCCTATCTGCAGCTGTGCCGCCGCAGTGCGATCGAGCAGAGCAGCAGCAACATTTCACCCCAGTGGTCAGACCTGGGGGATTTGCTCGCAGTGCCAGGCGGCCCGCCGAATCGCCCGTACTACCGGCCTCTCAGCACGAAAGCTGACCGCGACGAGTCCAGCTACTGGATGAACAGCAACCTTGCCGGCATGTGGGCACCAAGCTCGATCCGTACGACTGCCGGGTTCTTGCTGGACGGGAACCAGTTCCGGCTCCCACAGAACCACGCAGAGCAGGCCCTGCACGCCTTCCTCTACGACGACCCGATGTCGGCTCTGGCGCTCGGCACCTTCCTCTTCCGCGACTACGGCTTCAATGGCGTGCCGGAAATGACTGCGACCGACCGCTTCTTGCGCGAGCGCGGCGTCATCGTACGACGCCAATCGGACGTGGTTCCGCGCGCGCTACGCGAGTGGTTCCGCCTTGACGACGAGGCTGCTGGTGTCCTTTTCAGTGATGCCTCGCCCTCGGTCGAGTTTGACTGGCTCGAGCTTCCGACTGAGGGGGCGCTCAATGGCTGACGCAGCACTTACCCCGATCCCGCTGCGACAACTCGACGCGGACGACCTCAGCATCGGCGTGGCAGCCACGGTCGAGCGTACTCACGCGTCGAACTCACCAGCGGCGCCAGCTTTGGACCCCGAAGATCCCATGCTGGCCCTGGTTGTCCGGTTGCTGCCACTGTATGGAGGCGTGATCTTCACCGGACCGCCCGGGACCGGAAAGAGTTTCAAGGCAGCTCAGATCGCAGAAGCGATCGCTGGCGACAAGGCACGGACCGAGTACGTCCAGTTTCACGCCTCGTACCAGTACGAGGACTTCATGGAAGGGTTCGCGCCGGACCCCGTGAAGGGCGGGTTCTCCCGGAAAGACGGCGTCTTCTTACGAATGTGCAAATTAGCCGGCCAGCAACCGGATGAGCGCTTCGTTCTCGTGATCGACGAGCTGAGCCGTGCGGACGCTGCGCGCGTCTTCGGGGAAGCGCTGACGTACGTCGAGAGGACCAAGCGTGGCCAGACCGTCACGCTGCCATCCGGTCGAACCACATCGGTCCCCGGGAATCTCGAAATCCTCGCGACCATGAACCCGATTGACCGCGGTGTTGACGAGGTCGATGCCGCGTTCGAACGACGCTTCGCCAAGATCCGCATGGATCCTGAGCGCAGCGCACTTGACGCCATTTTGGAGGACAACGGCGTCGATGACGCGCTTAAACAGCGAGTCCTTGCATGGTTCTCGATGATCAACAAGCTTGCCGACGACAACCCCGCAGCGGCCGTTGGCCACGCTTACTTCGTACAGGTCGACGGGGTCGACTCGCTGCGCGATCTTTGGGCCTTCCAGCTTCAGTACCTCGTGGGCCGAGCCTTCCGACTTGATCCCGAGGGGCGGACCGACGTTGAGACCGGCTGGCGGGCCATGTTCAGAGACGTCGACGGTGGGTGGGACGGGCTGCAGCCGCCAACGCCCGGCGCTGCGTCAACCACAGATGACGACGCGCCCGACAGCACCACGTAGGCATGCAAGTTCGGGACTGCGTCGAGTATGGGTACGTCGAGCTTGACCCAGCGGAGCTCCTTCGCCCGGATGGGTCGCTCGACGTCGCCGTCATCAGCCGGCTCAACCCCTTCACAGTCGACTACAAAGACGGCGCATTGCGCCTCCAAGCCGGAGGGATTGTCGGGGTTGTACCCGTCAACGATCGCTTGCTGTTGCGAATCAGGCCTCGCATCCCGATCGGCAATCTCAGCCGGATGGTTGAGCGCAGCGGCCATCAGCCTGCCGTAGTTGACGCCCTCCGTTCGTATGCCACAGCGCCGACCACCGCGGACTGGATGGTTGATTTCCTCGCTGACCGGCTCATCACCCTCGCTCACGAAGTCATCAACAGCGGGCTCTACCGAACGTATGTCCGTCGCACGGGATCTGGTTCCTCACCCCGCGGCCGCATCGACGTGGGCCCGACGATCAGGCATTTTGCCGCGCGCAACGTGACCTACCGAGCGCAGTACTCGTGGTTCGAACGAACCGTCGATAACCCACCGAACCGCTGCATTCGAGCCGCGCTCGACACGCTTCACCGTCGCTATGTTCTGGACCACGGGAACCAGCACGGCAGTCGCAAACGTGTACGGCGGCTCTCCCGTCTTCTACAAGCGTTCTCCGAGGCGTCCTCCGACAACGGCTCGCACTCATTTCTCGCTGACCCAGTCGTTGCCGGCATGACACCCCTGCCAGCATCTCGGAGCTATTACACGGACGCTCTACGAACAGCGGTCGCTATCGTGACGGGCAAGGGGTTGTCGCTCGACGATCCGTCAGGTGCTCTGCCCTTGGAGTCGTTACTACTCGACATGGGTCCGCTGTTCGAAAAGTACGTCCGCACTACCCTCCAGAGGCGAGCCGCAACCGACCGCTGGGGAATCAGCGTTCTTGACGGCAACAAGGACGGTGCGCTCCCGCTGTACGCCGACCCCCCAGCGGACGTCTACGTCAACGGGCGTGTGCAGCGCCCGCTCGGTCCCGCAGCGAGCGCAGTGCGGGTGACGCCTGATGTGGTTTTCCGCCGGGAGGACGGCTCCGTACCCCTCGTCGCAGAACTGAAAAACACCCTCATCAAGAAGCAGCTTCCCGACCGGTCCGAGGTCGAGCAAGCCGTCACTTACGCAACCCGGTACCAGACATCCGCGGTTCTGCTCGTGCACCCTAAAGGACACGGCGTCAAGGGCGGTCTGCAGTTCTGCGGACAGATCGGCGACGTGGCGGTGTTCGACTACCGGTATGACCTTAACGCCGCCGATATGGACACCGAAGACCGGCTCTTCAGCGACGCCGTAGCGAGTCTCTTGGACTCGGAGCTGATCAGCGAGACGGGCGAGGCGACCACTCGGGGGCTGCCGGCTCATCCATGAGCGGCACCAGATCCACACCGATGGCATCTCGTCCCATGCTGACTGCGGTCTTTAGGGTTGTTCCTGTTCCCATGAAGGGGTCGAGCACGACGCCGCGGCCTGGAGTGCCGTGGCCACAATCAGTCCAGCCGACTGTCACCTTCTTCGAGAAGGTGAACTCGCGGAAGTAACCGCCGAGCGCAGCCTTCGCTTCGGTGGCGAGCCGCTGCACTTCTAGTGAGTTTCGGCCGGTGCCGTTTTGGAACTTGGTGGCCTTACCGACGTCCGAGACCCCGGTCGCCTGAATCGCTCTGATGTGTTCATCGGTCAGTCCAGCCGCGTCAGCCAGTTCCATTGCGCGCTTCGCTTGCGGCCGGCTGGGATCCAGCTCTCGAGTGCGCTCGATCACGCGCCGTCGAGCGGTCCCGCAGGTTGCGCACACTTGCTCTGGAGCACCGAGGAGGACAGCACGTCGAACGAGTTCCTGTGGGTAGGGGGCGAGGTGTGCGCCCATGTTTCGTTCGGGGTTAATCGTCCACACGTCGCCCGGATTGGCGCCATTGCCCACAGCGTTCGAGTACCCGACGAGGTCGTAGTAGTAGTTCGGCTTATAGGTGAAGTGAATAATGTACTCGTGACGCGAGGCGAGCCGATCGCGGGCGGGGTCAGGCATGCCCCCTTCTTTCGCCCAGATGATGCGGTTTCGCACCGACCAACCAGCGTCGATGGCCTTCGCTTCGATGCGAGACGGGATTCCAACGAGGGAGCGTCGGTGGTATGTGTCACCGACGTTCAAGAAGATCGAACCGCTCGGGCGCAGAACGCGCCGCCACTCCGTGAGGCAATCCATGATTGAGGACACGTAAGCCTCAGGCGTTGCCTCCAAGCCGATCTGGTCCACGTGCCCGTAGTCACGCTTGTTCCAGTACGGCGGCGAGGTCACGATGAGATCGACGGAGTCGTCAGGCAGATCGATGCTGCGAGCGTCTCCGTTGATGATGCTGATTGAGGGGGGAACGAGTCCCGGCTCCCAGGCTTCCAGTGGAGTAACCGAAGCGGTGCCAAGCCGAGCACCAGACAGTTGCCGGCTCGGTCGTGCAGCAGCTTCGGGGTCGCTCATCGGCGGTCTTCCAATCCTCTGGGCGCGGGTCCGCGCTGTGTACGGGAGTCGACGTTAGTGGAAGAACGCCAGCTCGTCGACCCCTGATTCGCGCACACCGCGGCGGTATGCAATGCGTCGCGTAGACGCTATCCGGAACCACTGACCATGCTCCATCAGGAGCCAAACGGCTCCGACTGTTCGGGCGGTGCGACACCGAAGTGGGGTGCTCGTCACCCAGATCAGTTAGCCCTCGTCCCGCTCTTGCTCGGCTCGCTCTGCCGCGCGAACTTCCCGGCGGGCGCGCCAGATGGCAGTGACCAGCGGCGGACCCGCCTGCATCGCGACTTCGCACCCTATGAGGGCGCCCCACCCAAGCAGCGACGCGCGCGTAGCGCTGAGCCCTGCACGGCGGAGGTTCCCCGGCGCCGCTGCTCGGCCACCGCCGCCGCTCGCGATGGAGCCGCCGCCGATGTGCGCCTCCGCCGCGCTCTGATGTGCTGCGCCATGCAGACCCGAGACGGGGACACCGGTGCCGGCTACGCCGTTTTCGGCGCGATGCCACAGATCCTGCCTGGCGTTCTGATTTGCGGCGAAGGGGCCATCGATGTGCGGTCCGAGGTTGGCGATCGGAGACGGTGCGACCGGCAGTGTGTACTGCTGCTGGTCGGCGATGAGTTGCGCCTCAAGATGGTGCAAGAACGCCTGACGCTGCACGTGTCTGCGTTCGTTCTTGTCCATCGCACTGCCTTCGTATTGGTTCGGTCGGCTGTCAGGGAGGCTGTCTCCGTGAACAGTACCGCCGTAGAGCAACACAGAGCGGTGAAGGCCGCGTGTGGGCCGCTGCGCCCGCTACCATCCAGGTCGGAGGATGACCCGTTTAAGATGACCCGCATTGCACACCGCTTCGCTGGTGGCGTCTCGCTTATCGAGCGCCCGGTTCTTCCGGCCGCATGAACTGGCCTCCGCAGTCCGAGTCGGATGTCCTCGCGGCGCTCAAGCGTGGCGACGTCGTGGAGTCGAGTCAGCTCGACGTCAAGCTCACGGTCGGCACTACTGACGGGGAGCGTCGGGGGACGGCAAAGGACCTGGCGAGCTTCGCGATCGATGGCGGCGCGCTCCTGATCGGCGTCCGCGAGGACAAAGTGAATCGAACGTTCTCCCCAGAGCCGTTCGCGCTGCACGACATGGTCGAGCGGATCGAACTAATCGCCGCGACCCTAGTCGAGCCGTCGCTGCCGGTGCACCCACGCGAGATCCCCTCTGGCACAGACGGGCTCGGATACGTCTGGGTCGACATCCCTGAGAGCCCCGACGCACCGCACATGGTCGACGGCCGCTACTACGGACGGGGCGAGCGAACCAACCGGAAGCTCGGCGACGCTGAGGTACTTCGGCTGCATCGTGCTCGCGGATCCGAGCTCGAACTGAGCCGTGTCGCGCTTGACGCCCTGCACAATCAGGACCCTTACGTTTCGGCGAGACCGAACGCCCCGGCTGCTGAGCCCGCCGCCAGCTACGGGCACCTCTACCTGGTGGCCACACCGCATCGTCACGTCGCCGACCGCGCCGAAGACCTCTTGTGGGAATCGCAGGACAAGCTGCGAGCGTTCGATCAAGCCTCCGACGACGCTCTTACGCCCTTTCTTAGGAACTGGTCGTCGTACCTCAGCATGGGTAGTTCGCTCGTGCAGCGCTCGACAGCGATCTCCCTGACGAACCTTCGCGAGAACGACCCCGACAACAAATTTGGGGAGCAGTACGGCCTGGAGATCAGGATCGAGTCAGATGGCACTGTCGGCATGATCTACACCGGGTTCAGCACCGCCGCGGACGAGGAAGATCCGGGCACGATTCAGGATGGGACCCTGGTCGGGGGAGCGTGGAAGCTCCTGAGCCTGGCCCGGAGCGTCGCCGAGCACGTCGGATACGCGGGCAGTTGGGACGTAGCACTTAGAGCCACCCTCCTCCAAGGACGCCAGTCCTCCGCCGTCGATGATGGGCGCGGATTCTACCGCGCTCCGAAGCCTGCCTACGATCAGCCCATCAACGAGCAGTTCACCCGCGTCCATCATCAAGAGCTCGAGCACCCAGCGGCGGCAGTGCGTCGCCTCACCAGGCCGCTCCTTCGTGCCGTGGGCAGCTGGAGGGTCTTCGAGGAGAACGTGCCAGAGCTTAGTGCGCTGGCGACCTCAGGGCGCGCGTAGGCCGCGCCCTCCCGCGCGACCGCGATTGGCACAACGGATGCGGCACCGTTCCCGTTCCACGCTTCGGCGCTGTCTCGGAGGGCGTCCCGGGCGTATTGGGCGTCTGTACGATTCAGCAGCTGAGCCCCTTCGAACGCGAGTGGGGCACTTTGAAGTGATTGGTGCTTCACCGTGACCGCCCTGGTGGGGTACTGGCTGAGCTGTACTTGCCATCGCCAGGGCCGCGGACTCGAACCTGTCACGAACGCCTCCCCGCGGCACCACCGAGCTCGGCGACTCGTAGCCCGAGGAAGTAAGTGCTTCACCCGCACTCGATCATTTGGACGACCTGGGCCGCTCCGGACCTCCTCGCTTCGCGGCGCGCTCGGAGAGATGTGTCACGCGACGAGAGACCCTCAATCGCCCCGGGGGGAGTGCTGGTGTCTTCATCTAATCGAATGTCACCCGTTCAATCTGAGATAAGACACATTATCGGCTCTTAGATACGACAAAGTCCTGCTCTTTAAGCGTCCGCATGCGTCGTGCGTCGAGGGCACGGAGAGTCGTCCGGCGGATCACCGCAATGGGTGCGGGCATGGCCTCGCCCGCTGACGTCGTGGAGCTCGGTCTTTATGGTCACGCGGCCCGTGCGGGCAGGATCCAGTGCGAGCGTGTGCGTTGCCGTGGCCGTGTAGTGGTGCGTGCGCTCGTCGATCGTCAACGGGTAGTCCTGCACGAGGCGCGTTCCGCAGAAGCTCGCGTCCGTCGAGCTAATGCGCTGCGCCACGGAAATTGCTGAGGCTCGAATATCTCAACTGTTCACCTTCTTGATCACGATGCTTGAAAAAGCTAAGCCCGGCTCGGTTCGGGTAGTCAGCACGGCGACCAACTCATCGTCGCCTAGTATTCGTATGGGCGCCGGATGTGAGCCACGCTGAGGAGCCGACGAAAGCGACGGGTCGGCGGCCGCGGCATGAGAGGTTAAATCCCTGTCGCGGGTGTGTCGCCAGATGTCAGTTAGGCTTCTCGGTTTTCGGAGAGCGCTTTCTGATATCCGGGTAAAGATCGGAGATATTTTCATTGACGAGCTTCTCAACCATCACTGGGTCGGTTTCCCAAACGCACGGGTACTCTCGCAGGAACTCGTGAACGAGAACGGCGTCACTGAGCAGCCCGGCCATCTGATCGGGAAATCCCTCACCATCGAGTGATGGTAAATCACGATGTCCCGGCAGGTGAAGTACGAATCCGCCGTCGGGCGGTTCTCCGAAAGTCTCCAGCCAGATATATTCGTTCGACGAGACTATTCTGCCAACAAGTCCATCCGTGGGCCAACCATTTTCATAGGATGGGAGCCCATTCGGGTAGTCAGTAAAAGACATGGTGGCTCCTTCTCATGTGCTGGGTGCCGAGGTTGTAACTGTGCCCCTTACGCGGATCATAGGAGTAGCGGCTCCAGCGTTTCCTGCCTCGCAAGAAGCCGCGACCGTGCCCCGATCTCTCCCATCGGGCCCCTCTTCCGGCCCAGACTCGTCCATTGAATCGAACTGCGTCGCGCCTGTCTTCGCCGGAACCGACCATTGCTTGTGACATGCGGCTCCCTTGCTGGCTCACTGCCGGTTACACCGCACTGGCCACACATGTCGACGAAGGTCGTGCAGGTCGGGCGAAGCTCTGGGTCGCATCACGAGGGCGCGCCGTGCGTCGGCGCGGAAGTCACGCCGGCGGCGAAGAGCTCCTGCGCAGCAGCTGGCGCCCGGCGGTAGCCGCGGAGGTGTTGGCTCGGTTATCGCGGCCGACACCTCACGCGAGTTGCTTCATAACGCTCGTTATCGGTCCTCGCTCGGTGAGAAGATCTTGGAATGAAGCTTGACGAGATCCGAGCGCTGATTGCTCAGACGGGCTCAGATGACTGGCAGCGCATTGAGGCACCGCTCTACAACCACTGGATCGACTGGAGCAGCAGCGGCTTCGAGGGGTCCATCACCCACACCAGTCGTGCGGTTCTTCGAACGGACATCGACATATCGGTCGAATGGGGTATGCATCGGCCTGGTGAGCGCGATGAGTATCACCCGTGGGCGGAAGGTCTTTTCGCCGACCCGGACGTGCATTCGTTCTGGGTCGACGTCTTCTACCGAGGCGCCCACGTCGACCGACGCACTTTGGTCTCGGTCGACGGCAACCGCGCGTACTTCCCGTCCCCGAAGCCGACGCGCGCGGACAGCGACGAGCTGGTGCTGTCTCCGGACGACGCCGTGTTCACGTGGTCCGTGACGGAGGAGGAGTACGCATTCGCTGCGGCCATCAACGACCTGGACCGCAATGATTTCGAAGGGCTATTCAGCAGGACGGACGTGATGATCGTCCGTCCTGACTAGCTCAGCCGCTCGCCCCGAGCGTGCCCCGCTGCTAGCTCGCAATTGTGCGGACATCGACGAAGAGGCCGGGCGGCGGTGCCGTGTAAGGCAGCAGTTCGCCCGGGCCCGTCGTGCCCGACGAGTTCCCGAACGGACCCGCGGGGCTCATCAGGACACCCATGTGGTGATCGGCGTGGTCACGCCACCACACACTCATCCCGGTCGCTCGGTCGTTGCGGAAGTGCTCCCAGGTGCGCCAGAGCGCGTCGAGGCGTGCGACGGCCTCCGGGTGCATCCACCAGCGGCCGTCCCACGGGTAGTCGCCCTTCGGGCTGACCTCGCGCCGGTACGCGACGACCAGGAACTCGCGCACGAACTCGTCGGCCGAGCCGTATAACGTCTCCGGCCCGGGCTGCAGCGCGTCCGCCGCGTCGTCCACGTGCCCGTCCCACTCCGCGACCATGCTCACCGTCCGTCCTCCGCCTCGAGCGGCGTGCCCGTCGACGCGTTCTGCCACGGGTTGCCCTCAACGGGCACCGTCGCGGTCGCGGTAGCCGTCGACGTGGTCCGTCCGACCCGCTCGCCGGCGTCGTACGCCGCGATCGACGCCTGCACCTTGTCCGCGTCCTTGCTCTCGTACCAGGGGGCCGTGCGGATCATCGAGGACCGAAGCCCCGACGCGAGGAGGATCGCGCGGCCGCGGGGTAGCTCGGCGAGTTCGGATGTGTCGAGGATGCGCCGGCGGTTGTTCTGTACGTTGGCCGACCGGACGCCCTTGTTCATCGAGTACGACACTGTTTCGTGGTCGTAGTCACCGATCAGCTCCGACAGCTCCCGCAGCCACTCGGTCTCCTTCACGCCGCCCAGGTACACGACCTCGTTGGCGGCGGAGAAGAGCTTGCGCATCCCGGCGAGGCTGAACACGTCGACGCCCTGCGACCAGGACTGGAAGATTGACATGATCGGGATCCGACGCGACCTGTAGTGCGAGTACAAGTCAGGGAGGGCCTTCCACCGGCACACGTTCGCGGCCTCGTCGAGATGCACAGCAGCGGCGTCCCCAGTCGTCCGCCGTGCTGCGTCTTGGCGGTCGTTCGCCGGCCTCGACGACGGCGACGGTCAGCGCGGTCACCAGCGGCGCCGCGGTGCCCTCACCTTCCTTGGACAGCGGGTACAGCGTGTCCGTGCCCCGCACGAACTCGTCCGGGCTGAACTGCGGGCGACGATCGCCGGCCATGTTCCCGCCGAGCGGGGTCACCCACCGGCCGATGCGGCTGTTCTTCAAGCACGCCGCCATCTTCCGGGCAGACCCGTGGACGCCGTCGCGCTGCTTCGGGGACGTGCGGGACTGGCTCTCGACGTCGTCCGCGATCAGGTCGCACCCCGCGGCGGAGCACGGACACAATCTCGCGATTGTCCGGGTCGGTCAGCCACGTGAACACGGCGGTGATCGGCGGCCATCCAGGGCCGCGGGGAGCAGCATGCCGGCGAGCAGGTCCTTCCCGGCTGGGTGGAAGAACGCATCGTCCTTGTCGCCGGGCTCCAGGGAGCTGGCGGCGAAGTGCCCGGCCAGCTTCGCGGCCGTGGTGTCGTCCGTGACGTACGACAGCGGGTTCCACCACCACGTCGGCGGCTCGTCGACGACTTCCTGCGGGTCGAACACCCACGTCGTGCCGACCTCGTCGCGGAGCGTCCGGGTCGTCTCGACCGTGTCCGGCTTGTTCGACGTGGTCAGCAGCGCGCCCAAGGCGGCGAGGATCGCTGGGACGACCAGCAATGCCGTCTTCCCACGCGGGGGCGGGCGATGCCGATCATGAGGTCACCCCACGAGGCCCAGCGCACGCGGGTCGGGCTCGTCTAATGGTGTTCGGTCAAGCCTGGCGCGACGACGAATCCCTCTGCACGACCACCACCGTGATCTGAATCAGCGCGACAACGATCCCGATGGCCGTCGAACCGTGGACCATCTGTTCCGCGGCCAGGCGACGTCGTCACATCAGCCGCCGGACCCCGAGTATCTCAACCAAGGGCTGAACCTCACGCCCCCTGGCGAGCCACTCGACAGGGTCGATCGGGATGCCGTCGATTCGTGTGGAGGAGTGCGGTGTCGTCATGAAGCCAAGGATCGACGCTGGGTGCATGTCATCATCGAATGCTTCGATCAAGGTCGACAGCTGATGCAAGACCGGGCGGCCGGGGTCGTCCGTAAACTGCCACGCCGGGAACAGCAGCTCGTTGTCCGCGACGAACGCAAACAGGTCCCCAGACGCGAGTCGCGCTAGTACCCGCGCGGTCCCCACCTTCAGCCAGTCGGATGCCTCCTCGAAGGTGATTGCGGCGTTCAGCGCGCTTTGCCTGACGCTGCGTTCGAGCGCGTCAAGGTCGCCACGCGCCACGGATGTCCTTGCTGCTTCGTATTGCTCATGCGTCCAAGGAAGGGACTCAAGGATCGCTTGCTCTGCGCGATGCTTTAGCCCCTGGCCGTCCCGCCGGTGCTCCAACTCTCGTGAGCGCCCAAAGTCGTGACCCGCGGCGTGAACACCCAGCAATGGTGCCAGGTTTCCGCGCCACGGCCGCTGGCGGCCTTCGCGACCTCGGCCAGTCGCCGCAGTGTGGTCGGCATCTGCGAAGTCCATCGCTGCGAGTATGTGAACCCTGTCCGGCAGCTCCTCGCCCATCCTGGCGGCGAGGGCAACGCGAGCGCGCGCTCGAGCGATCTGGAGACGTGTCGGCATGGGATCAACCGTCCTTGTTCGGCTTGCTTATCGGTAAACGCTGGCCCCGACGTCGTGCCGCTTCGCGGTCTGCCTCTGCGCTGATGTACCGCGAGGCGGCAAGCCTGTCGGCATCGGCGTAGGCCTGGAGGACCTGCACGACCAATCGACGAAGGGCCTCCCGTTGCGCCAGCGACGACTGTTCCCAGGGAGTGTGATCCCCTACTGAATTCCCGTCTGGGGCGTTCGCGAGGCATTGGGCGGTCAACTCGATGACATCCTGCCAGGGTGGCGGCCATCGATTTGAGAGAGAAGAGCCGACTTCACGGCGGAGCTCTGGAGGCTCCGGAGGGACATAAGTCATGCGACCAGGGTGCCGGGTAGGGGGAGGCTAAGAGCGGAAGCGGGGTGGTCTTTTCCTTGGACCGTTCCAAGTCCTCGAAAACGAGAAAAACATGTGCGACACGCGGGGTAGGAGTGCAGGTCGATGCCCGCAGCACTCGCTTGAGGTCGTTCAGCAGCAGTGGCGCCATGCGCCTGGTTGGCCGTGGGTTGTCGCGCCGGATGCCGGCGAGGGTGTCCTTGACCGTACGGGTCGCGCCCGGAGGGGCGAGGTTCTCGCGCTCGTGCCGGACGTTGATTGAGGTGACCCACCTCGAGATCGTGCTCGGTGCGTAGACGTGGTCTCCGCTGCCCGGCTCAACGAGCGCAGCGCGGTCGGTGATGTAGGCCGCGACGGTCTGTGGCTGCGCGGGCAGGGCCCGCCGGCCATGGACGTCCCAACAGCGCTCGAACGCCGCCCAGTCGCCCTCGTAGACCCGTCTGGTGCCCGCGGCGCTCGCTTGCGCAGTGTTCTGCGCGATGCCCTCGAGCAGCTCAGGACGGAGAGGCGAATCTGCGAGTTCGAGATCGTTCCCGATGTGCGTGATCACGCGCGCAGGGAGGCCCTGGGCGGGGAGTGGCAGCAGTTCGGTCATGGCGGTTCGAGCCTACGAATCACCCCGGACACGAGCAGATCCGACGGCTTCAGAGCACCGATCGAGTCGAAACCGGGCGAGTAGACCATCCGCCGAATAGCTGCGATAACTGTGATTCTCGTCGGCTTGGATCCGACTTCTTGAAGTGACACTGGGCTGAGCTTGTCGGCGGGTGCAGAGGACGACGATCACCTCATTGGCGGCCGTCTGATGAGTCCGGCGCTGGGTGTCCGACGACGTGACGTCGGCGGCAGCTGCGACAGGGGAAGCTGGGTGCATCTCGGATACTTCCTCGACAAGTGAGTGGGAGCCCCGGACGCTGGTTATCGGCGCGAGAACGCAGCAAGATGGGGATGAGGAGCCGGGGAGGAATCAGGTGAACGACGCAGTGGACGTGCCCGCTGCCGCGGACGGTCATCCGCAGCTCGGTTCGGTGCACAAGAACGGTGACCGCCGGTTCGGGACGACGGGGCTCCTTGCGAGTGTCTATGCCAGCCGCGGGACGCCGCAGGCGTCGAATCTCTACCGCTCGAGCGTGACCGAGCGCATGCGTGGGGTGCGCTTGGGCAACGAGCTCTGTGTGCGGTGGGATGGAAGCCACTGGTGGGCGGCCTCGCCCGCCGGGACGGTCGGACGACTCACCTGGTCGAAGAACCCCCGGGAGGCGACCGCGTACGTCCCTTACGGCCGGAGGCCGTTCGACTTCAACGACGGGAAGTTGCACGTGCAGAGCGTCACGATCAGCGCCGTCGGCGAGGTCGTCAACTGCGGCGGGTACGTGGTGCCCGACCACTACGTGCCGGCGGACTGGCCGATGACGCCGATGCCGGACCCGGCGGAGCGAGAGCTGACCATGACGATCGGCGTTCCCGTGCCGGCGGGAGCCTCCGAGGCGCGCGTCGCACCACCGAGACGCCGCGGGTGGTTCGGGCGGCTCACGGGACGATGACGATGACCTCGAGGGAGTGGTGACCATGAGCGATCAGGCAAGGGTGCCGGCGTCAGCAGTCGGGTACGTGTTCAGGACCGCACCGGCCGACAAGGCGTGGACCTACATCGGTCAGAGCACGCGCCTCGACCCGAAGCACGTCGATGGCTACCTCGGCAGCGGGGCCTTCATGACCGAGGTGCTCGCGGAGCATGGCACCAGTGGCCTCACCAAGACGATCGTCGCGACGGCGGAGTCGCCTCTCGAACTGCACTACCTCGAGATGCTGCACATCGCCGAAGCCCGACGAGACGGTGTCCGCGTCGGCAACGGCGACTTCGGTGGTCCGCGACCGTTTCCGAACCTGCAGCGGGCGCTGTGGGAGGTCGCCCCGGCCGTGATGCGTGTGGCCGACGACCCAAAGCGGTTCTACGACGCGCTCGTGAAGCACCGTGACCTGGTCGAACAGGCGATCCTCGACTCGTCGAGTGTTCCGGTGGACGCGTTCTACGCAGGTATGGAGCGCGATCTTCGCGCCACCGAGGACTTGTCCCACCCATGCCCGTCGTGCGGCTCCAGAATCGGCGAGCTGTGCCGGACGAACTCGAAGTCGCTCACCAAGCCTCGGAACCCCGCGCGGAATCACTCGAAGCGGCCGCGCTCGTGACGACGTACACGCCGCGAGAGCTGGCGGCCGAGCTCGGCTACACGAATGAGTCGCGGCCGGGAAAGGTGGTGCGGGAGTACATCCGTGAGAAGTACCCGGAGCACACCGGACTCTGGGAGCTCGACGAGACACAGGCCGATGACGTGAGACGGACGTGCCTCGAGCGTCCTGACTCGGCAACAAGCGGCTCTGATCAACGCGATCCAGGGGAAATCAATCGTCGACATGACTGTTGCGAGGTGGCCGATCGAATGGTTTCGGCGAAGCATAGAGTCCACGCAGCACAGGTTCTCGGGCGGCGACCGACGCGGCGTGACTGAACCGCTGCGGCGGAGAGCCGCACCCATCGTCGGGCACGGGTGCTCAGGCTCGCCAGCCACTTCGACCTACTCGAGGGCGCGATCGGACCACATGTACCACTCTCGCGTTCAGAAACCGGTACAGGCTCGCGTGGCAGGTTTTCCCAGGTCAAACCGGCATTTGAGGGCTCGTGCAGGTGTGAGTCGTGTACCACTTTTGAGCCGTGATTTTAGAGAACCGGTACGCCCCATGAGCCCTACTTCCCTAATTTTCCAAGGAAGTAGGAGGGTAGAGAGGCAGTTTGTACCGGTTGTACCGGTTTCTGCGAACCTCTACGCACGCACGCACGCATGCGCGCACACGCACGCATAGGGCTTCCTCGAAAGAAGCGGTACAACCGGTACACGGCACGCTTTCCCCCGATCAGGACCGCTTTCATGCCGATCTGCTCCCGGTACACGAAGTGGAACACCGCGTGCCCACAATCGGTGATGCGGCGAGAATCAGGCCTCTAAACTGGGGTTTTCGTGGCGTCGTTGAACGCGTGCCTGTACCGAGAAATCCGGTACAAACCGGTACGACGAAAAATCCCCGGGGAGCAGAGGCCCCTCGGGGGATCATTCGTGTGGTCGACGCCGGCACGGCGTGTTCGCACAAGCTGGGCGCGTCACCCGATTGTGACGTGGCGCGCTACTGTGCCCGCTGTTGGCGGGTGAGCGCATCGGAGTGGACTTGCCACCCCCGGTCTGTCAGTCACGCCGGTCACTCCTCGTGCGCTGACGCTCCGGGAACCGCCATCAGCTGCAGTTGCTGCGCAGCCTCGACGCGCGCGTGCGCTTCGTCGTCGATCGCGACTCGGATGACCTCGACGCCGCTGTCGCGGAGTGCCGCAGTCAGCCACGCCTTCGGCCTCGTCAGGTACTGCTCGACCTCGACGTCTATGACCGCGATGACGAGCCGCGTCGCCTCGAGCTTCCGGCCGGCCCAGAGGAGCTTGAAGGCGTCTGTCGCGAGCTTCTTCGGTTGCCCGCCTCGTAGCGCGCCGACGTGCGCGTACGCCTCGACGAGGACCTTCTGGTCCTCGGACGCTCCGTCGAGCTCAACGCGGACACCGTCCTCGAACTCGACTCGCGCCGGCGCCAGCGGCACTCCGACGTGCGCCGCGATCGCGGCAATGATCAACGGCTCGGCGTCGCGCTGAGCGAGGGAGTCGGATACGTGCGCTGTGCTCACGGCCGCAGCGTACCGAGTAGGGGCCGCCGGCACTGGTCGGTCACGGCGCGGCCCGCTGTGGGTCGTTCGTGGCCAGAACGGGGCCGCTGCCCTCCCTCTCGCTGGCGTTCGACGGTCGCTGCAGACCAATCCGCCCACCTTCTGGCCCAGACGTGACCGCTATGCGGTCACAGCACGGCCATCTGACGCTGAACGCGTCCGGGTGCCCCCCTTTTTCCTCCGATGCGCCGTGGAAGGAGCTTCGACGGTCGCCTCGCGGCCCAGAGAAGGCCGCCCCTGGTCACGATTCACCCACGAGTGGATCAGCCGTGACCAGGGACGTGGCACAGAAGCCCGGTGCTAAACGCACCGGATGTGGCTCGATCACGGGCTGGGATGGGCGGGAGCGAGGCCCGACCAGAGCCCGAACAGTCGCGAAGTCCATCGTCGCCGGTCGCTCCACAGTCGTGCCCGATGGGGCGAAAGGAGAACTCAAGGGCGCCGCTGAAGCGGCGGCAGCGGGACCCGCCACGGCGTCGTTCCTCCCCCGTGACGATGTGGCTACAGCGCTACGCGAGAGGTCTCCGCGATGCTCCGACCTGCGCTGCTTGCGAGGGCCAAGGCAGCCGCGTGCCCGCGTCTGCGTCGGGGTTGATCAGGTGCTGATCCGCAGGCTCCTCAGCCCCTGGCGTCGCTGCGCTCGATGGGTTGATCCCCGGCGTCACGATGCCCAGAACCGTGGATCAACCCAAACCCCGACTTCCCGCGGCAAACGGATGCCACTTGATCACCACCACCAGGCTTGATCCTTCGGAGCTGGTGTTGATCAAGATGAGGCTGATCCATCCGTTTCCCCCGATCACAGCAGCAATCGTGACCTCGATCCGTCGCTGGAGCTCCGGATGCGAGTAGGAGAAGAAAAGGGCATAAGGGGAGGTGACGCCGAGCTGCGTTCTCGACTCGCTGCGCTCCTCGTGAACTTGCTCGTCGGTCGGCTCAGCCGACACCTCTTCGGGCGTCCCTTCGACTCTCGCTGCGCTCGGTCTCCGGGCCTCCCTCACCACTCGTCGCTGCGCTCCTCGTGGCCCTTACTGCGTCGCTGCGCTCCTTGCCCTTCAACACCCATCAGGGGCGTTCTCGGGTGCCTTCCGCCGGTGCCGCACCTCCGCTTCGCTTCCCCACGGACACCGTCGGCTGACCACGCTCTCGCGAGGCGTGGACCACGAATGCCACAGAGGCTGCGCCGCCCCTTCCTGCGACAGCCCATCGCACGGCCTGGAATGAATTCGGAAATGATTCCCGCCATGCCGAGACCCGCGACCGTAGCGGCTGCCCATGGCGAGGTGATGCCGGGGCAGAGTGCACACCTCCCGAGTAGGCCGACCAGGCGACGAGGTGCGCGCAGCAATGACCGAGCGAGGGATGACGCCGGTCGATGCTCCATCCACGTGCGTTTGTCGCCACCTGGCTCCACGTGTATGGTCTGCTGCAGGTCTGAATGATTGAAAAGGACCAGAGCCAGTGACGGCTCGACGAGTGGGTACGCCAAGCAACCGTTAACAGGTTCGGCTAGAGGGCCTCCTCGAAAGCATCGACTTTCGAGGAGTACCTATGTCTCAGATCGCTCTGACCCCATCCGTTCAGTCCGGCGACTTGCTCACCCCGGACGCCCTCGCCGCTCGGCTCCACGTGACGACCCGGAACTTGCGGCAGTGGCGCATCACCGGAGCAGGCCCGCGATTTGTCCGAGTCGGGCGGTTCCCGCTGTACCGTCAGGAAGCCGTTGAGGCGTGGCTTCTCGAGCAGGAGTACACCAGCACCGCCGACGAACTGCGCTGAGCCATGGGGACAGTCAAGTCTTACGAGACAAAGACCCGAGGCAAGCTCTACGAGGTCTGGTACACGAAGCCTGATGGGACGCGCGGCCACGACCGCGGCTTCCGCCGCAAGACCGAAGCCCTTAACTATCTCAACACCGTCGAGGTGTCGAAGTTACGGGGTTCCTACGTTGACCCGACGGATGCGCGAGCGACGATCGGCGAGCTCGGAACGAGTTGGCTCGAGATGCATCGATTCAAGCTCACGCAGAGCAGCTTCCACTCCGTCGAAAGCTGTTGGCGCGTGCACGTCGAACCAAAGTGGGGCGGGTACGCCGTAGGCCGAGTCACCAAGCGAGACGTCCAAGCGTGGCTGAACGAGCTCGGTGGTTCGCTCTCGCACACCTCGGTGGCGAGGGCCCGAGATTTACTCGCTGGCATCCTCGATGAAGCCGTCGAGGAGAACCGCGTTGTGAAGAACCCTGCGCGCGGACTCACAGTCAGGAAGAAGCCGATCCCTGATGAGGTGTTCCTGACTCATCGGCAGGTCGAGGCGCTGGCGTCGGAGGCCAGATACGGCGACCTTGTCCGGCTACTTGCGTATACAGGGCTGCGATGGGGTGAGGTGACTGCCTTGCGTGTTCGTAGCGTTGACCTCGGTCGCCGTCGCCTCAACATCCGAGAGGGAGTTACAGAGGTGAACGGTCAGCACGTCCTGGGCAGTGTTAAGTCGCATGAACGGCGCTCCGTCGCGTTTCCCGACTTCCTCGACTCGGCTGTTGCCGCGGCCTGTCGGAACAAGCACCCCGACGATCGCCTCTGGTCGTCACCCGTTGGAGGCTTCCTTCGGCCAGGGCACTCCAGCCAGGGATGGTTCGCGAAGGCAGTTCAGCGGACTATGGCGGCCGACGCAAGCTTCCGCCGCGTCACACCACATGACCTCCGGCACACCGCTGCCTCACTCGCGATCAGCGCTGGCGCCAACGTCAAAGTGATCCAGCGGATGCTGGGCCACAAGTCGGCGAAAGTGACTCTTGACACTTACGCGGCGCTGTTCCCCGACGACCTGGACAACGTCACCTCCGCGTTGAGCCGACAACGAGCGGAACAGCTATAACCGTGGCGAGCATCATGCGCGGCACGGCGCACTCCGGTAGTCATGACGGGGCATTGACTTGGAATCGCCTGGCGCTGTCCCGCAGGTGAAGCACCAGACCGCGATCGTTTGGAGCGCCAGTGGTGCAACAGCTCTACGGCGCAGCCCAAGGCGGAAGGAAGACCGGGGGAGGTGTGCACGACTTCGTTGTTCAGCCGCGAGTCAGTTTCGCTCGCTCGACGTGTCAGAGTGCGGCGCTGGGCCGTGAATGAACCGACTTGGACTGCCGAGCGCGTCAACTGACGAAAGGCGGGCAATGGTCATAGAGCTCCCCTATCGGGGATCACCCCGTGCCCGCGGCTGGGCCAATCTCATGTTGTGAGCTCCAACCAAGTCATTCCGCGCCCTTTCGGCCGGAAGGCGAGCGAACCCTCAGGTGCGAAGTACATCGAGGTAGTCGCCGGAAGTCTTGATCGTCGCGGCGAGGTCAGAGGCCGCGTCGTCCACCGCGAGGCGTGCCTCGTCGAACGCGTCGAGGACGTCCCTGCCGGTTTGCGAGCCCACAAGGGTCCCCACGAATTCGGTACTGAGCAGGTCGACCTGTTCGCTTGCGACGAGCAGGAACAGCCTTAGTCGGTCGACCTCGTCGATCAGGGCAGCAAGCGCGGCGCCGAGGTTTTGGACGCCGACGCCGCGGCTGGCTCCGGTTGCTGTAGCCGCGGCGGCCTCTGCGACCGTGGTAGCGGCTGCGCTTGCCGCTCCGGTGGGGGGCTCATCCGGGCTGCCACGGGCCTGGAGTGTTGCATCCGGATTTTGCGGGACAGCGGGCGAGTAGTCGGATTTCAGCGCAGCGTGGTTCAAAGCAGCGGTCTTCTGCAAGCCGGCATGCACGGCGGCGATGAAGGCGGCGCGGTCACCCGGTGGCTGCTGGTTGTAAGCCCGGCGCAGGAGGAGCGCCGCCTCTCTCGCCTTCGATTCCATTCCGCTCGCTCCGACCCCGCCGAGTCCAGCCGCGACCGCGTGCTTGGCCGCAAGGATCGACGATTGACCCCAGGCGGGGACCCAGGACGGTTTCGTGCCTGGCCACATAGCCGAACGACCGTCCAGACGAGCTGCTTCGGCGCGGAGCCCATCCATCGCCTCAGAATCGTCTACGAAGCGAATCTGCTTCCCGACGGCCCAATCAGTGCCCGTCCGGCTAGCCTCGTCGGCACCCGCCGGCGGATTCAACCCGGAGACGACCGCTCCGAAGGCGATCGGGAGGAGCACCGCAGGTGTCAGAGCAGCACCGACGATTGCTGCCGTGCCCCCCGCCGCGAATACGGCCGGCGCCTTGCGCGCGGCGGCGACGGCGGCTCCGATGGCTCCGCTCTTCAGGCGAGCACCGATCGATTGGTCGCCGAGACGGGCGAGGGTCGCCCGGACACCGGCTTGCATCGTCGCTCGTGCGCTGGTCATCGCAGATCCAGCACGACGAGCCCGGCTTGTGCCGCGAGGACGAGGGCGAGTCGTGCTACGTCGTGCAGCTCGGTGAGCCCCGGGTCTTCATCCGGACCCCGTTCGAGACCGGCCTCTGTTGCGAGGTCGGCCATGGCCTGCGCCACCGCGGCCTCCGCCGTACGCTCGCCGTCGACGGCCTGCAACACACGAAGCACCACGGCAGGGATCGTCGCCACGCCGTCCCCGCGGGGGACCCGCACGTCGACCATTGCCAGGAGGTCGCCGGGGTCCCCGGCGACCTCGAGCTGCTCGTCGGCGCCGATCGCGATCACCGGCACCAGGTCGTCCCGGCAGAACCCACCGGTGCCGAGGACGAACGGCAGCAGGAGCCCGTCGTCGACGAGTTCCTGCACCTGGCCGCGGGCACCCTCCGGAACGTCCGCTATGCTCGCCCACGCACCAACGTCGACGAGCGCCGCGACCGCCGGGACCTGTTCGTCGGTGAGCGGCGCCGGACCGGCGCTCACCCGGAGCCAGAACGCGTCCGCCTCGTCGAGGACGGGCGCCCCGACCGGCACGAGCAGCATTGACCCGTCGTCCCGCACCGTTGGCCGATCACCGCTCCCGATCCAGCGGATCGTCGTCCACTGCGCCTGCCGCTCGACGTTGGTCTGGCCGCGGTCGCTCATCGTGTTCCTCCTCGCCGGGTGGGTGTCAGCTGTTCAGCAGCGTCTCGGCGTAATCGCGCGCCTGCTGAGCCGCCTGTGCGAGCTTTGCCTCGGCCTCCTCGATGGTCGAGATCGCCGTTGCGAACGCATCGGCGACGTCACGACCACTCGACGAGGAACTCAGCTGTGCTTCCATCTCAGCAGCCTTGTCGGTGACGTTCCGCCGGGCACCGGCGAGTTCGGTCGCCTGCTGCTCGGTGTCGTCGGCGAGGGCGGTGAGGGCCTGGTTGATGTCGTCAACTGCGGACATGGTGTTTCCCTTTCGTTGGTGCGTCGATCGACGCGGGTCAGGACTTGAGGAGACCGGTGAAGGTCCGGACGACCAGATCGCTGTCGAGCGACTGGACGAACCCCGGCTCGCGGCGGAGCTGGTCGAGGAAGTCGGGGAGGGTGAACGCCGGGATCCCACCTGGCCACGTCACCCCGTCGATGCGGCCGACGCCTCCGTCGGTCGGGACGAGGACGACGGCGGCGCGGAGACCGAGGGACCCGTAGTTGCGGTACCGGGAGCCGAACCGCTCGACAGCCATCTGCATGTTCTTCGTCATCCGCTTCGGCTTGCCCACCGGCAGACCGGTCGGCACGTCGATGCACTGCAGCTCGGTCCCGGCACCCCGGTAGACGACGTCGCCGCCCGGGTAATACTTGAGGTCAATCAACCAGATCGTGCTGCCCGTCACGATGGCGCAGTCGACGTCCGACTCCTGCTTGCCGTATGTGTCCCCGGTCAGCATGTGGATCGACCAGAAGCTCTGGAAGCGCTCAATGAGCCCAGCCTTCGCGAGCGCCTTCGCGAAGTTCTCCTCGCCGCGCTGCCCGAGTTGCTTGGCGGTCGCGCTGAACCCGGCGCCCGCGAGCCCGGCGCCGGGGACGCCGTGCACGGTCGCGCCGGTCGGCACGGGGAGCGCCTGGAGCGCAGCCGGCTCGTACCCGCTCATCACGCCTCGTGCCGACGCCCTGTCGAGCAGACCGCGGGTCGCGGGCGGTGCGGGATGGTCGGAAGCCCCGCGCGGGGCGGCGAACAGTGCGAGCAGCTGTCGGATCAGTCGTCGGAACCAGCTCTCGGCCGGCGACGGCTCGATCGGCACGGGCGGTGCCGGCTCCTCTACCGGCGTGGGTGCCGGTTCAGCGGGTTCCGTCCGCTGGGCTGCCAGGGCTGCACGCCGTGCCGCGAGTGCGGCGGCGGCATCGGCGTCCCCGCTCGCGGCCGCGATCCAGGCCTCGACCGCGCGGTCGAATTCCGACGCGGCCTCATTCTGCCCCCGAGCGGCCGCCGCGACGTCGAGCGTCGTCGCCACCGGACGGACCCGCGCGGGCAGCTGCACTCCGCTCGCGACGACCTTCCGGTCCTGCAACCGACGGGCTGACCGGGCGTACGACGTCGCTGCGTCGCGGGCCTGCTGCTGGACGCGGGCGACGCTCGTCTCGTGGCGCGCCGTCAGGCGCTCGGCGGTCGTGCTCACCGCACGGCGGGCGTCAGCGCCCGCATGCTCCGCCTCGACGATCGCGTCACCGAGCGCGACAACCCGCTCGAGATACTCCTCGTATGTGCTCACGCGTGTACCGTCGATCGGATCCGCGCGACGTCCCCGTTCGCTAACCGGTAGGGGATGAGCTTTTGCGGGCCGGTGCCCGAGCCCGAGTCGCGGTAGAGCGCGCGGTTCACTGCCCCGCTCCACTTGGTGAGGAGTCCGTTGGTGCGCTGGGCGGTCTCCTCCGCACCGAACAGCACCGCGGTCCCGCTCGTGTAGGTACCGACCTTCTTCTCGATGTGCTGCAGGTAGGTCGAGCTCTGCGCCCACCAGGAGATGCTGTGCAGACCGGTCGTCGGACCGTCCTGCCAGATGCCCTGGAGTTGTTTGAGCAGGGGGACCGAGCGCACCCCGCCCTCCCGCTCCGAGATCGGCGGCATGCGCTCGAGCCCGAGCCCCACGACGAGCACCGGAGTGGATGAGTCCGTCCGCTCCGGCAACGACCCTGCGGTCGCCGCGATCCACTCCTTCACCTCCCGAGCGGTCACCCGAACGACACGGTGCCCGAGCTCCACGAGTTCCTCGAGCCATGCGTCCACCTGACCGACGGCGCGGTCACGCTGGTCGAGCAGGTCGAGGACGACCACTTCGATGTCGCCCGGAGGGCGCTGAGCGAGTGCGGACGTCACTGCCGACCGGATCAGGTCGAGCGCTAGGTGGTCGGCCCGCGCCCCCGGCTCGACGTCAATCTCGCCCGCGCTGCCGACGATCGCCAGGTTGCGTCCCGGCACGCGGTCGAAGGTGAAGGTGACGGGCTCCTGCGTGACGGCAACGGGTCGACCGAGGAACGCCCGGACAGGAGCCTCCTGCTCCGTCACCGCCCGGGCCGTCGCGCCGATCGTCGCCGTGTCGGCGCCGAGGTCGACACCCGATGTGCCGTCGAACACCGTGGGCAGTGCGTGCCCCGCCGGCTGGTTCGCGCACCAGTCCGCCCGGAGGGACGTGAGCGTGTGGGGATCGGCGAACGGCGTGCCGCCGATCCGGTTGCCGTCGAGCGCTCCGGCCTCGGTGTTCACGACGACCTGACCGCGCTGCCGGAGGTCGGCGGCGGCCCGGTTGCCACTCCCGAAGGTGTGCTCGGAACCGACCGGTGTGTTCCGGAGGCCGACGCGCAGCTTCAGCTGTGCGAGCAGCCCCTCGCGCACGTTCCCCCCGAGGGTGTCGATCGACCCGATCTCCTGGCTCGCCAGGATGATGTGGATCCCCGCTGCTCGCACGAGCTTGACCAGGGAGAGGAGCTTGGCGGCCGCGTCCTGGCCGACACGGTCGGCGTCCGAGGCGAGCAGCAGTTGGAACTCGTCGATGATGACGACGATGCGCGGCATCCGCACGTCGGGGTTGGCCCGGCGGTATGCGGCGATGCTCTGGGCGGAGGAGATCTGTGCCATCCGCCGCTTGTAGACCCGCTCGATTTCCTGCAGCACCGCGAGGCCGTATTCCTGGTCAGCCTGCAACCCGATGACCCGGGCGTGCGGCAGGTAGGCGGCCTCGCTCATCGACGGCGCCATGGTCGCGAGCGTCACGCCCTCCTTCATGTCGAGCAGGTAGAACTCGAGCTCGTCCGGGGAGTAACGCGCTGCGAGGGCATGGATGACGAGCTGGAGCAGATTCGACTTCCCCTGACCACTCGATCCGGTGACGAGCCCGTGCACGACGTCGTCGCCGAAGGTCACGTCCACGGGACCGGCCGGGGTCCATGCGATCGGCGCGGTGAGCCCCTCGACGCTCAAGCCCGTCCACCGGGCCGACGGCAGCATCTTCTCGATCCGGACCCTGGCCTGCTCCGCGGCCTGCGCGAGCACGTCCGCGACCGCTGAGGCAGCGGACGCGGGCGTCGTGCTCTGCACCACGACGTTCACGTCCGGTCGCCGTGCCCACAGCGCGCGGTTCGCTCGCACCTCGATCGAGTCCCCGAGCGCTCGGAGCGATGCCAGGTCGAACCAGGCCGGCACCGCGGTCGGCTCGGGGACGTGGAAGACCATCGCGATGCCGTGGCGCGGAGCGACCTTCGCGAGGGTCATGAGGCGCTCGTGCTGCTGTTGCGTGACCGACCGGGGATGGTCATGGAAGGTCACGAGCGTGTACCGCTCGACCTGCCGACCCGTCGCACGGCGGTGCGCGGTCAGGTCGGGATCGACACCCAAGAGCCGGTTCCCGACGCGGGAGACGGTCGCGGTCAGCTCGTCGAGGAACGCGTCGAGGGCGCGGCCGGGCTGGACCACCCGGACGAGCGACGGGTCTGCCTCGGTGAGACGTGAGAACGGCGCGAGCGGGTTTGCGAGGTCGGGGTCGTGCGCGACCAGCGCGAGCTGCCCGGCCGCGGTCGAGCGCAACGCCTCCGCCTGCACGGCTCGGAGGAGCCCTTCGGCAGCCTCGCCCACGCCGACCACGGTGAGCGGAGGGTGACCGATCAGCGGTACGAGCAATGGGAGTTCGAGTGTCGTGTCGAGGCCGACCGCCTTGGCGTTGAAGAGCATGGTGCCGACGTCGACGAGCTCGGCGACGCGCAGTGGATCTGACTCGTCGACCGCGCCCGTGAGGTTGAAGGCGGCATCACGGGCACGTGACTGAGCAGTGAGTACGCCGTTCCTGGCTCGGGCCTGCCATGCCGCCCGCTCCCGCTCCGCCGCCGTGGCAGCGGACGTCCGCTCGGCCTCGTGCTCTCCCTCCAGGCGCTCGAGCTCCGTCTCGAGGGCACCGAGCGTCTCGGCGTGCGCAACCCGCAGTGCCTCGGCGGCCTGCCGGAGAGACGCTCGCGAGGGCTCAGCCGACATTCGACGCTGCGGCCTCGTGACGAGCTACCACGACCCGCGCGGGGCGGAGGAGTCGGTCACCGAGGAGGTACCCCTCGCGCTGGACCGACACGATCACGCCCGCTTCCCCATCCCCGCTGGGGACGGTCGCGACGACTTCGTGCAGACGCAGGTCGAGCGAACCGGAAGTCTCGACGGCGCGGAGTCCGCGGCGTGCGAAGACCTCGAGCAGTTCCTCGACCACCGAGGCGTTCAGCTCGGCGGACGGAGTCTCGGTCTGCAGGCGGTCGAGGGCGACCAGCGTCTCGGCGAACACGTCACGGTAGGCGTTGCCGAGGTCCAGGGCGTCGCGCTCAGCGAGACTGCGCTGCACCGACTCGATCAGCTGGTTTTTCGCGCGGTCCTCGAGGAGCTTGCGCTGGAACAGGTCGCGCAAGTAGGCGACCTCCTCACCGATGTCCTGGCTGGTCATTGCAGCCCCGTGCCGGCCGCCCGGCCGAGCGCTCTGCGGTTGATCTTCCATTGCCGCGGCCAGCACCGTTCGACCGTCCACCAGATCCAGAGCCCGAGCATGAGGACCATAAAGACGATCGAACCCGCACTGTTCGAGCCGAGCACGACGAGCGTCACGATGACGAGCACTATCGTCGCCAGGATGCGGCGGACGCTGAGCCGGTGGAACCGACGACGCTTGGCGTTCTCGAGGTTCTGACGCTGCTCGTTGAAGTGCGCGATGACGCCCTCGTCCTGCGAGCCGAGTTCGGCGACCTGGGCGAGCCGCTGTTCGACGTGCGCGATCTGCCGCTTGTTCGTGAAGTAGACCCCACCGCGGTCCTGGCTCAGTGCGGCCTCGGCGTCCTGCAGCAGCATCGAGGCGTTCATCTTGCGCGCGTAGGGCTCCCCAGGGAACTGAGCCGTGATCTGCCCGGCGAGCGACAGCGCCTCCTGCAGACGCCCCTGGTCGGACAGCGCCCAGGCGACGCGGCCCAACCAGTACGGGTTCGACGGCTCGATCGCCGCTGCGCGTGCGAATGCCCGCTCGGCGTCCTGGTAGCGGTGCTCGGCGTCGTAGACGTCACCGAGCAGTCCGGCGATCTGCGCGTCGTCCGGGTTGCGACGCTGCGCCTCCGAGGCGGCGAAGTCCGCGTCCGAGTAGTCCTTCAGTTCGAGGGCGGCGTACGCGCGCAGGGTCCAGGCGCTGATGCTCTCCGGATCGGCGTGCGTCGCCTGCTTCGCCGCCTGCGCGGCGTTGCGCGGCTGTCCGTTCGCGAGGTACGACCTGGCGGTGTCCTCCCAGTCGGTGGTCGGACGGGCCACTGGCGGCTTCTCCTCCGGGGCCGGGCGTTGCGCGGCGAGCTCGGCGTCGTACGCGCGCCGCTTGTCCGCGTCGAGGAGCGTCTCCTCCGCCGCAGCGAGGCGGTCCATCATGACCTCGGCGTTACGCGCCTGCTCCTTGTTCGGTGATCCGGCGACCTGCCGGTACCGCTTCCGGGTGGTGCGGATGGCGTCGCGGATGACGTCCTCCCCCGCACGCGTGTCGACACCGATGGTCTCGTAGTGGTTGTTCATGTCGTCTTCCTGCGTCTGGTCCAGGACGGACTCAGTTGATGCTGATGGCGGCGATCTTCGCGGCGGCAGCGTCCACCGCGTCGTCGTCCAGGTTCGCGAGCCGGTCCACCTCGAAGGTCCCGAGCGAGGCGTTCGCGGTGAGGTCCGTCACTTCGATGGCGATGGTCTGGTCGATGTCGTACTGGTACGAAATCTCGATCGGCGCTCCGGCGGGGTACGGCGGGATGCGGAGGGTCGCTTCACCGACGATCGTGACGAAGTCGGGGTCGGCGTCGTCGCCCTGGGTCACGCGGATGCGGAGCTCGGTCTGGTTGTCCGTGACGGTCTCCCCGCCCTTGCTCCCCTTCCCCGGGATCTTCGTGTTGCGGGGGATTACGACCGAGTTCACCTCGTTGTGGTCGTCGTCCAGCATGATGACGCCGAGCGCCTGCGACGTCACGTCGGCGATGCTCACCCGCTCACCACCGAAGAGCGTCGGAGCGAGCGACGCCGAATCGCTGTCGACCGCACCACCGCTGGCCTGCGCCTCGAGGGCAGCTTGCACGGCCGCGCCGAGGGCGACGGCCTCGTCGGGGTTCACGTCCAGGGCGACCGGCTTGCCGGAGAGCTTCTGCACGAGCTCCCGCACCGCGGGCATCCGGGTTGAGCCGCCGACCAGCAGGACGTGGTCGATCTGGTTCCATGCCAACCCAGCTTCGGCAAGGACGTCCTCGACGAGCTCCTCAGTTCGCCGGAGGAGCGACGCCGTGGCGGCCTCGAACTGCGCGCGGGACACTTCGACGCGGTGGTGCCCGCCGTTGAACGAGAGCTGGATCTTCGTGTTACTCAGGTTGGTGAGAGCCTTCTTTGCGAACTCGGCTTTCTCGCGCAGATCGGCGACCGCCGCCAGGTCGTCGAGGATGCCCTTGACGCCCTGTCTCGCCAGGTCATCAGCCACGAGGTTCATCAGGGCGTTGTCCCAGTCGAATCCGCCGAGGTTTCGGTCGCCGTCGGTCGCGAGGACCTCGAAGTCGGCACCGGCGATCGTGAGGACCGTGACGTCGAATGTGCCGCCGCCGAGGTCGTAGACCAGAACGGTGCCCTCCTGCTGCGTGTCGAGGCCGTAGGACAGCGCCGCTGCCGTCGGCTCGTTGAGCACCCGGAGGACGTTGAATCCGGCGATCTTCCCCGCTTGGCGAGTTGCCGTGCGGCGCGCGTCGTCGAAGTACGCCGGGACGGTGATGACGGCGTCGGTGACCGCCTCACCGAGCTCGCGCTCCGCGTCCTCCTTAAGGCGCTTCAGGATAATCGCCGAGACCTCCTCGGAGCGGTACTGCGCGGTCGCCGAGTCGAAGCGCCAGTTCGGGTCGCCCATGAAGCGCTTGACGTACTGCACGATGTCGTCGGGGTAGGCAGCTGCCTGCCGCTTCGCGAGTTCACCGACCAGCGGCTCGTCCTCGCCGCCAAATGACTGGAACAACACGACCGAAGGGGTCGTCGTGGAGCCCTGGTCGTTTGGCAGCACCTCCGGGCTGCCAGTGACTCGCAACACCGCGACCGCGGAGTTGGTGGTGCCCAAGTCGATGCCGACGGCCCTGCCCATTGATCCCCCTTTGCGCTCGATCGATGACGAAACAGACGTCCTGGGATCGATCGAGCGGAATGAGCGTATTGAGAATTTGTCCGGTGTGTCGACCTTTGCCCCCTGAACTGGGTATCGGAGGGGCAGGTCGACGGGCGAGCGCCTCCTCTCGTCGGCGGCGCGGTCAGTTACGGCCTGGAGGCACGGCCGGGCCCGCACCGTCCCTCCTGGCCGTCAGGTGGATCGCGCCGGCCCAGGCGCGGCGGGTGGACTCGCTGCCGGGTGGCACCCGGTCAGCTCCCCGTTGCTCAGACCTCTGGCTGGGCGCGCCGATGTGACCGGGCGCGCCGATGTGTCCGGGCGGTGCTAGCCGGGACCTCCGCGCTGTGGCCGCTCGTTGAAGAGTGCGGCTTCGGGCGGGCGCATTGGCGTTTGGCGTCGTCGTCGGCAAGATGCGGCAAGTAGCTCCCGCTTCCCGTCCGGTGCCGTCGGAACTCGCGACTGATCGTTGACGGGTACCGGCCCAGACGAACGCTGATCTGGCGGATCGAGAGTCCCAATCGGCGGAGCTCGGCGATCTGAAGTCGTTCCCGCATCTCAAGGTAGTGTCCGACCGCTGCCGGTGCGGTCGGTGTGAGCGATGGGATGCGGTAGCCGGCTCGTTGACGTATCCGGGTGCCGGAGCATCGGGTCAAGCGCAGCAGTTTGCAGGTGTCGGTGTTGCTCGAGTCCTGACGCATTAGCTGCCGGTACTCGTCCTCGACGTCGCGGAGTTTTTGGCCTCGCTATGCCGTCGCCAGGGTGAGGTCAGCAACGTGCGTCAACGCTGCCAGCGCTCTCCGCAGCGCCGCCATGGCGGCGTTTTTGTCACGGCGAAGCCGACCCTGCCCTTCCAGCTCGAGCAGGTCAGCGCGCTTCCGGCTCATCCGAAGCGTGCCTGCGGCAGACACGACGGAGCCTCCCTCCCATAGGTCGTCTTATCGGAGGCACAGGAGCCGGTAGCCGATCGCGCGGCCAAGCGTGGATTCCACCGCGGCATCTTCGACAGATGCGCCGCCTGGAACGCCGACGAGAACTGACCCTCGACCCTCGACCCTCGACTCGACACGCATATGTTGCCCGCCATCGAGGTCCAGGCGCGCTTCCCAGGAGCCCGCGACTGCTCGTCGCACCGATCACGTTCAACGCTGCCGCAGGGTCAGAACCGGAACGGCGAACTGCAGATACCGCTCGCGAAGGAACCGGTATTCGGTCTCCTTGCTAATTGCGGCGATTCGTGTGGAGAGTTTGGAACCCTGTCCCTCACGGATCGGAACTAGGAACCGGACAGCTTGCGGTGACGACAGGGAAAGGTACACGCGGAACGAGTGAGTCCGGGGATGTTAGCCGGACGCCGGTCGGGCGCGGAGCGATGGCTGCGACCGATCGGAGCATTCCGCTGTTGCGTAGTCCTCCAAAGGGGGGCCCTGCGGCTGTCTCTTATACACATCTCCGAGCCCACGAGACATCTC
>NZ_QKLB01000022.1:0-44092 GCF_003224295.1 Curtobacterium sp. MCPF17_046
GAGATGTCTCGTGGGCTCGGAGATGTGTATAAGAGACAGCAGGAGGCCCGGGCGCCCCGCCCCCGCCCCGAGCCGACCCCGAGGTCGCACGACTCGCCGCCGCCCCAACGTCGAGGTTCCACAATTCGCGCACCTCGACTGCCGAGAGCAGCGCATTGCGGAACCTCGACGGACAGCGGGCGGCACGTCGTGCGACCCCGGTGCGACCGCCGAGGTGACCCCGCGCGGACCATGCCCGAGCGAGCACGGCCCCATCAGAGCACCCTGACCCGCGTCATGTCGGAGCTCGAGGTCGCACAACACGCCGTGACCCGATCGCTGAGGTTCCACAATTCGCGCATCCCGAGCGCCGAGAGCAGCACATTGCGGAACCTCGACGGACAGCGCGCGGCGCGTCGTGCGACCGACCGCGCCGGAGCGAGGAACGAGCGGAGCAGAGCTCACGCAGAGGGAGTGGAGCCTAGGAGATTCGAACTCCTGACATCTGCCTTGCAAAGGCAGCGCTCTACCAACTGAGCTAAGGCCCCGGAGCGACCGGACCGGTCGCGACGCCGAGACTTCCGACGCGGGAGTTGAGTTGTGGTGGGGCTACAAGGACTTGAACCTTGGACCTCTTCGTTATCAGCGAAGCGCTCTAACCGCCTGAGCTATAGCCCCTCAGACCGGATGAAAGCCTACCCCACGATCACGCTGGAGCGAAATCGAGGCGTTGGGCGCCACCCGGACCGGGTCAGTTGTTGGTGAAGCCCACGAGCACGCCGCCCGTGATCCGCACGCTGAGGTTGTACAGGACGCTGACGATCGCGCCCAGCACGGTCCCGACCACGACGTTGAGGATGCCGACGACGACCGAGAAGCCGAGGACCTGGCCCAGCGAGAACTGGTCCATGATCGAGTAGCTGTTCTGCCCCGTGACGTCCTTCAGCAGGCTGTCGATCTGCTCGAACACCCCGGTCTGGTTCAGGATGATCCACACCAGCGCCGTGGCCACGACGATCACGATCGAGCCGGCCAGGGCGATGAGGAAGGAGAGCTTCACCATCGACCAGAAGTCGACGTAGACCAGACGGAGTCGCACCTGACGAGTGCCGACGGGCCGCTTCGCCTTCCGCTGGAGCTTCTCGGCGACACTACTCATTGCTTGACTCGTCCTCTCCGGCCTCGGCAGGCTCGGCGTCGGTGGGCAGTGCGTCCGCGGAGACTTCCTCCACGAGCTCTGCGTCGGCGGCGTCGGCGACCGCGTCGTCCGGGCTGACGGTCTCGACCGGGCCGGCGGGCTCGATCTCGGCGTCCTCCTGGTCGTCCAGGTTCCGCTCACTGTTCCGGGCCACGGCGATGATCCGGTCGTTCTCCGCGAACCTCGCGAAGACGACCCCCATCGTGTCGCGTCCCTTGGCGGGGACCTCGGCCACGGCAGACCTTACCACCTTGCCCGATTGCAGCACGACGAGCACCTCGTCGTCCGCACCGACGATGAGCGCACCGACCAGGTCGCCGCGATCGGCGGCCAGACGGGCGACCTTGATGCCGAGTCCGCCGCGTCCCTGGATGCGGTACTGGTCGACGGACGTGCGCTTGGCGTAGCCGCCCTCGGTCATCACCCAGACGAAACCGTCGTCCGAGACGACCGAGGCCGAGAGCAGTGTGTCGTCACCGCGGAAGGACATGCCCTTCACGCCGGACGTCGACCGACCCATCGGCCGGAGTGTGTCGTTCGTGGCGGTGAAGCGGAGCGACATGCCGTGCCGGGACACGAGCAGCAGGTCGTCGTGCTCGTCGACGAGCAGCGCCGAGCGGAGCTTGTCGCCCTCGCGCAGGTTGATCGCGATGATGCCGCCGGTGCGGTTCGTGTCGTACTCGGTGAGCGCGGTCTTCTTCACGAGACCCTGCTCGGTGGCGAGGACGAGGTACTGCGCCGCCTCGTAGTCGCGGATGTCGAGCACCTGCTGGATCTGCTCGTCCGGCTGCATGGCGAGGAGGTTCGCCGAGTGCTGGCCCTTGGCGTCCCGCCCGGCCTCCTGCAGCTCGTACGCCTTCGCCCGGTAGACGCGACCCTGGTCGGTGAGGAACAGCAACCAGTGGTGGGTCGTCGTGACGAAGAAGTGCTCGACGACGTCGTCCGCGCGGAGCTGGGCGCCGCGGACACCACGGCCACCGCGGTGCTGCGAGCGGTACTGGTCGCTCCGCGTGCGCTTGACGTACCCGCCGCGGGTGATGGTGACGACGACCTCTTCCTCGGGGATCAGGTCTTCCATGCTCATGTCGCCGTCGAAGCCGAGCATGATCTCGGTCCGACGGTCGTCACCGAAGCGGTCGACGATCTCGGTGAGTTCGTCGATGATGATCGAGCGCTGGCGCTCCGGGCGGGCGAGGATGTCCTCGAAGTCGGCGATCTTGAGCTCGAGCGCCTCGGCCTCCTCGTGGATCTTCTGACGCTCGAGTGCGGCCAGACGACGCAGCTGGAGTTCGAGGATCGCGCGGGCCTGGATCTCGTCGACGGACAGCAGCTCCATCAGGCCGTTGCGGGCCTCCTCGACGTCGGGCGACCGACGGATGAGGGCGATGACCTCGTCGAGGGCATCGAGCGCCGCGAGGTACCCGCGCAGGATGTGCGCTCGCTTCTCGGCCTCGCGCAGGCGGAACCGGGTCCGCCGGACGATGACCTCGATCTGGTGGTCGACCCAGGCGGAGATGAACCCGTCGAGCGCCAGGGTGCGGGGCACGCCGTCGACGATCGCGAGCATGTTCGCGCCGAAGTTCTCCTGCAGCTGCGTGTGCTTGTACAGGTTGTTGAGCACGACCTTGGCGACCGCGTCACGCTTCAGCACGATGACCAGGCGCTGCCCGGTGCGGCCGGAGGTCTCGTCACGGATGTCGGCGACACCGGCGAGACGGCCGTCCTTGACGAGCTCGGCGATCTTGATCGCAAGGTTGTCGGGGTTGACCTGGTACGGCAGCTCGGTGACGACGAGGCAGGTGCGGCCCTGGATCTCCTCGACGTTGACGACCGCCCGCATCGTGATCGATCCGCGACCGGTCCGGTAGGCGTCGACGATGCCCCGGGTGCCGAGGATCTGCGCGCCGGTCGGGAAGTCGGGACCCTTGATGCGCTGCATGAGCGCCTCGAGGAGTTCCTCGCGCGAGGCGTCCGGGTGCTCGAGCGCCCACACCGCGCCGGCGGCGACCTCGCGCAGGTTGTGCGGCGGGATGTTCGTGGCCATACCGACCGCGATGCCGACCGAGCCGTTGACGAGCAGGTTCGGGAAGCGCGACGGCAGGATAGACGGCTCCTGCGTGCGACCGTCGTAGTTGTCCTGGAAGTCGACGGTCTCTTCCTCGATGTCCCGCACCATCTCGAGCGCGAGCGGGGCCATCTTGGTCTCGGTGTACCGCGGGGCCGCGGCGCCGTCGTTGCCCGGGGACCCGAAGTTGCCCTGACCGAGCGCGAGCGGGTACCGGAGCGACCATGGCTGCACCAGTCGGACGAGTGCGTCGTAGATGGCGCTGTCACCGTGCGGGTGGAACTGGCCCATCACGTCGCCGACCACGCGTGAGCACTTCGAGAAGGCCCGGTCCGGTCGGTAGCCGCCGTCGTACATCGCGTAGATCACGCGGCGGTGCACGGGCTTCAGGCCGTCGCGGACCTCCGGCAGGGCGCGTCCGACGATGACGGACATCGCGTAGTCGAGGTACGAGCGCTGCATCTCGAGCTGCAGGTCGACCTGCGAGATGCGGTCACCGGAGACGACGATGTCCCCGCTCGAGCCGTGCACGATCTCGGGCTCGTCGGCGCCGTTCTCGTTGTCGTCAGCCATGTGCTTGCGTTGCCTTCCTTGACAGCCTGGAGGCTCGTCGTCCGTTGGTCACGCCGGGCGCGACCACGAGGTGTCGGGACGGGTCGACGCGGCGTCCGCCGCGCCTCCCGGCCTAGATGTCCAAGAAGCGGACGTCCTTCGCGTTCTGCTGGATGAACTGGCGACGGGACTCGACGTCCTCGCCCATCAGCGTCGCGAAGACACTGTCCACCGCGGCGGCGTCCTCGAGCGTGACCTGCAGGAGCGTGCGGGTGTCCGGGTTCATCGTGGTGTCCCAGAGCTCCTTGTAGTCCATCTCGCCGAGGCCCTTGTAGCGCTGGATCCCGTTGTCCTTCGGGATGCGCTTGCCGGCGGCGATGCCGGACTGCAGCATCGCGTCGCGCTCCCGGTCGCTGAACACGTACTGGTCCGCGGCGTTCGACCACTTCAGGCGGTACAGCGGCGGCTGCGCGAGGTACACGTAGCCGCGCTCGATGAGCGGACGCATGTAGCGGAAGAGGAGCGTGAGCAGCAGCGTGGTGATGTGCTGGCCGTCGACGTCGGCATCGGCCATCAGCACGATCTTGTGGTACCGGGCCTTGTCGGGGTCGAAGTCCTCGCCGATGCCGGCACCGAACGCCGTGATCATCGACTGGATCTCCTGGTTGGCGAGGGCTCGGTCCAGGCGGGCCTTCTCGACGTTGAGGATCTTGCCGCGCAGCGGCAGGATCGCCTGCGTCATCGGGTTCCGACCCTGCACGGCGGAACCGCCGGCGGAGTCACCCTCGACCATGAAGATCTCCGACAGCGTCGGGTCCTTCGACTGGCAGTCCTTGAGCTTGCCCGGCATGCCGCCGGACTCCAAGAGGCCCTTGCGGCGGGTGGTCTCGCGGGCCTTGCGGGCGGCGAGACGCGCCTGCGAGGCCTGGATCGCCTTGCGGACCACGTCGCGCGCCTGCGACGGGTTGCTCTCGAACCAGTGCACGAGTTCCGTGCCGACCACGCGCTGGACGAAGGACTTCGCCTCGGTGTTGCCGAGCTTGGTCTTCGTCTGGCCCTCGAACTGCGGTTCGCCGAGCTTCACGGAGATGACGGCGGTCAGGCCCTCGCGGATGTCGTCACCCGTCAGGTTGTCGTCCTTCTCCTTGATGATCTTCGTCTCGCGCGCGTAGCGGTTCACGAGGGTCGTCAGCGCAGCGCGGAAGCCCTCCTCGTGCGTGCCGCCCTCGTGCGTGTTGATCGTGTTCGCGAAGGTGTGGACGCTCTCCTGGTACGAGGTGTTCCACTGCATCGCGACCTCGAGCGCGATCTTGCGCTCCGGGTCCTCGGCCTCGAACCCGATGACGTCGGGGTGCACGAGGTCGGCCTTCTTCTGCGCGTTGAGGTACTCGACGTAGTCGGCGAGACCGCGCTCGTAGCGGAAGGAGTCCTTGCGCGCCTCTTCGCCCTCGGCCGGCGTCCGCTCGTCCACGAGGGTGATGCGCAGGCCCTTGTTGAGGAAGGCCATCTGCTGGAACCGGGTACGGAGGGTCTCGTAGTCGAACTCCACCGACTCGAAGATCTCGGCGTTCGGCCAGAACGTGATGGTCGTGCCCGTCACGTCCGAGGCCTCGTCCTGCGAGAGCGGCGCGACCGGCACCCCGTCCGTGTAGCTCTGCCGCCAGACGTGGCCCTGCCGACGGACCTCGACGTCGAGTTCGCTGGACAGGGCGTTGACGACGGAGGACCCGACACCGTGCAGACCACCGGAGACGGCGTACCCGCCACCGCCGAACTTGCCGCCGGCGTGTAGGACGGTCAGGACGAGCTGGACGGTCGAGATGCCCTCGTTGGGGTGGATGTCGACCGGGATGCCACGGCCGTTGTCGACCACGCGGACGCCACCGTCTTCGCGGATGGTGACGTCGATCGTGTCGCAGTACCCGGCCAGGGCTTCGTCGACGGAGTTGTCGACGATCTCCTGCACCAGGTGGTGGAGACCACGCGGACCGGTCGACCCGATGTACATGCCCGGGCGCTTCCGGACGGCCTCGAGCCCCTCGAGCACCTGGATCTGGTCTGCGCCGTACGATGGTTCGCTCTGCGGGGCCTGCGGCTGGGCCTCGTCGTTCTGCGGGTCTCGCTGGTCGTCGTCAGATTCAGATGTCATGTCGGGAGTGCTCCTGCCTGCGCGCGGAACACCCGCACACTGCACGTCCCAGTCTACCGCAGGCAGGGCTCCGTCCGGGGGCCGTACGCCTCGCAGAGCGACGAATCTCAGACGGATGGATGATTTCGTCTGGTCAGCCGTAGGTATCGCGGGGGCCGCGCCCCTGGACCGACCTGAGGCCGCGTTTCCATGTGGGGGCGTCCGGGCCGGAAACCCGGATCGACTCGACGCCCGCCGCGGGGTACCGCTGGGCGATGGTCGTCGTGACGGTCCCGCGCATGAGTCGGAGTTGCGTCGCCCACGCCGTCGAGTCGCACCGGATGACGAGTGCACCGTCCTCGATCGTCACCGGCGTGGAGTGCTTCGCGAGCTCGTCACCGACGACGCTCGGCCAGTCGACGAACAGTTCCGAGCGGGCCAGTGGCTCCGTCCATCCGAGCTCGGCGGTCAGCGCACCCATCACGTCGCCGAGGCCGGTGGGCTCCCGTCCCTTCCCATACGGCACCGAGTCCGGGTCCTGTCCGGCGGCCCGGCGCCGACGCGCGTCGACCCCCCGCTTCGACGGGTCGCCGAACACGGCCTTGAAGTGCTGGTACACCCGCGAGGGCTCGGCCGGTCTCCAGGGCTTCGGCATCAGGGTGCCGTCCGGTCCACGGTGTCGGCCGACCGGGCGGGGTCGGCCGGAGCGGGATCGGCCGGAGCGGCGTCGGCCGGAGCGGCGTCGGCCGGAGCGGCGTCGGTCGGGGTGGGATCGGCCGGAGCGACGTCGGTCGCCTCCGGCACCTCCGGACGGGAGGCCCGACCCGCGTCGTCCGCGTCCCGCACGATCGCGCCCGCTTCGATCCGCACGGTGTGCGCCGCGAGCTGACCGGGCACGTCGCCGTGCACGGCGGCCGTGATGAGCACCTGCTCGTAGTCGGCGACCGCCCCGGCCAGGCGCTCCCGCCGTGACTCGTCGAGCTCCGCGAACACGTCGTCGAGGATGATGATCGGGTCGCCGAGGGATGACTCGGCACGCAGGATCGTCGCCGACGCCAGCTGCACCGCGAGCGCGAACGACCAGGACTCCCCGTGACTGGCGTACCCGCGGGCCGGTAACCCGTTCAGCTCGAAGAGCACGTCGTCCCGATGAGGTCCGGTGAGCGTCAGGCCGCGGTCCAGTTCGTCCCGCCGACGGCGCTCGAGCGCCACGCGGAACGCCTCTGCCGCCGACGCGGTCGTGACCGGTTCCTCGGGCGTCCCGAGGACCGGGTCGGTGGCCGCCGCGTCCTCCGGATCAGCACCCCGCACGCTGAGGACGCCGGCGATCGACGCCTGGTGCCGCTCGCCCGCGACCGTCGCGTACGACTCGGTGACGAACGGGGCGAGCCGGCGGGTGAGGTGGTCGCGGGCGGCGATGATCTCGGCGCCGAACGCCACGAGCCGGTCGTCCCAGACGTCGAGCGTCGAGAGCGCCCCGGCCTTCGCCCCGGTCGCGCGGGCCGACTTCAGCAGGGTGTTCCGCTGGCGGAGCGTGCGGTCGTAGTCGGCGAGCACGCCCTGCATGCGCGGGGCGATCTGGACGAGGAGCTCGTCGATCATCCGCCGGCGCCCCGATGGCTCGCCGCGCACGAGTGCCAGGTCCTCGGGGGCGAAGAGCACGCTGGTGCAGTAGCGCGGGAGCTCGCGGGGCTTGATCGCGGACCGGTTCACCTGCGCCCGGTTCGACCCCGTCCGGTTGATCTGCACCTCGGCGAGGATGCTGCGGTCCTCGTGCGCGAGCCGTGCCCGGACGACCGCCGAGTCACATCCCTGTCGCACGAGCGCCGCGTCGGTGGGGACGCGGTGCGACCCGAGGGTCGAGAGGTACCCGATCGACTCGACCAGGTTCGTCTTGCCCTGGCCGTTCCGACCGACGAACAGGTTCGGCCCGCGTGCGAAGTCGACGTCCGCCTCCCGGTAGTTCCGGAAGTCGGAGAGTTGCAGATGGTCGACGTGCACGCGGGCCGAAACGAGTCGAGGGGGTTACCCCGACCGGCTACGCCTTCTTGACGGCGTGGCCGCCGAACTGGTTGCGGAGTGCCGCGACGGCCTTCATCGTCGGGGACGCGCTGCCCTGACGCGAGACGAAGCGCGCGAAGATGGACGCCGAGATCGCCGGCATCGGCACCGCGTGCTCGATGGCCTCTTCCAGGGTCCACCGGCCCTCGCCGGAGTCCTCCACGTAGCCCTCGATGGCGTCGAGCTTCGGGTCCTCGTTCAGCGCGAGGACCATCAGGTCGAGCAGCCAGGAGCGGACGACGGTGCCGCGCTGCCATCCGGCGAACACGGCGGGGACGTCCTTGATGATGTCCTTCGCCTCGAGGAGCTCGTAGCCCTCGCCGTACGCCTGCATGATCGCGTACTCGATGCCGTTGTGGACCATCTTCGCGTAGTGGCCCGCGCCGATGCCGCCGGCGTGCGAGAAGCCCTCTTCGCGCGGGCCCTCGGGGCGCAGTGCGTCGAAGACGGGCATCGCGAACTCGACGTCCTCGGCAGCACCGCCGACCATGAGGCCGTAGCCGTTGTCCTTGCCCCAGACACCGCCGGAGACGCCGACGTCCATGTAGCGGATGCCCTTGGCAGCCAGCTGCTCGGCGTGGACGGTGTCGTCGAGCCACTTCGAGTTGCCACCGTCGATGACGAGGTCGCCTTCGCTGAGCACGCCGGCCAGGTCGGTGATCACGTCGTCGGTGATCTTGCCGTGCGGGACCATGACCCACACGAGACGCTTGCTGTCGGTGAGGGCTTCTGCCAGGGCGCCGAGGTCGGCGACGTCCGAGACGGCGGGGTTGGCGTCGTACCCGACGACGTCGATCCCTGCGTTGCGCAGACGCGCACGCATGTTGTTGCCCATCTTCCCGAGGCCGACAAGACCGATCTGCATGATTTCCTCTTCTTCGTCGATGTCGCGCTGATGCTGGTGTCCACGCGTCAGCGCTGGATGGCTGTTGCGGCTAGCGCAGCAGCAGGTTGGGCTGCAACAGGTACCGGTACCCGTCCGTGGCAGCTTCCTCTCGCGAGGACTGCCCGGTGATCAGGACCGGTCCGGGCTTGTTCGGGTTCTCCGTCTTCGTGAAGGAGATCCGGACGAACTCGGAGTGCACCGCATTCAACCCGTCCAGGAGGAAGGCCGGTTTCAGGGAGACCACCGTTTCCTCACCGGTCAGCAACGCATCGATCGACTCTGACGCCTGCGCTTGTTCGGAACCGATCGCCTCGAGCGTGAGCCCGTCGACCGAGAAGGAGAAGCGGAGCGCGGCTTCGCGCTCCAGCACGAGGGAGACCCGTCGGACGGCCTCGACCAGTTCCGCGGTGTTGATCACCGCGTGGTCCTGGACCGTGTCGGGGAACAGTCGGCGGACCGGCGGGTAGTTGCCCTTGATGAGCAGCGACGTCACGGTCTTGTCGTCGGCCTGGAAGGCGATGAGCTCACGGTCGGAGCCACCGCTGATCGACACCGAGACGGTGGTGGCCGAGCCGAAGGTGCGGCCGACCTCCTGCAGGGTGCGGGCCGGGACGAGTGCGTGCAGCGTCGGCGCCGGCTCGGCGTCTCCGCCGGGACGGCCCGAGTCCCACTGGATGGTCCGGACGGCGACGCGGTAGCGGTCGGTCGCGATGAGCGAGACGTCGCTCTCGCCGACCTCGAGCTGGACGCCGGTGATGACCGGGGTCACGTCGTCGCGGCTGGCGGCGACGGCCACCTGCGACACGGCTTCGGAGAACGAGTCGCCGGGGATGACACCGGTCTGCGGACCGATCTCCGGCAGCGTCGGGTACTCCTCCACCGGCATGGACAGCAGCGTGAAGTGCGCGGATCCGCAGGTGACGGTGATGCGGGAGTCCTCCGTGGAGAACGTGACCGGGGCGTTCGGCAGCCGGCTCGCGATGTCGTTCAGCAGCCGGCCGGAGACGAGCACCGTGCCGGGGTCGTCGATCTGAGCGGCGATCGACGTCTGTGCCGAGACCTCGTAGTCGAACGACGAGAGCGTCAGACGATCACCGTCGGCGTGGATGAGCACACCGGACAGGATCGGGAGGGTCGTGCGCTGTGGGAGGAGCTTCACCGCGAAGGAGACGGCTTCGGAGAAGACGTCCCGGTTGACCTCGAACTTCACAGCGTGGACCCCTGTCGATCGGTTGACTGTCCGGCCGCCCCATTGTGGCACAGCGGCGGCAGACCGCCGATCCGTGTCATCCGCCGTCCCCAGGGGTTGGCCCAGGGAGAGGGAGAGAGAAGAGAGGAGTAATGGTCTTAACGCCTGTGCACACTGTGGACAACTCTGGGGATGCCGCTCGGCGACAGGGAACTACAACCGTGTCACTTGTTGGCGGCGTGTGGGCGGCCTATGGATGAGGGGAAGTCATCTATCCACTTCCATCCCCAGTTTCCACAGACACCCCACCAGCTGTGAACAACGGAGCGGCGTGTCCTCCACAGTTATCCACAGGCTTTCCACACTGTGGGGAATCCGCCGCATGGAACCGTCTCAGATGGTGGACGCACGCAGAAGGAGGCCGATCCCGGGTCTGGGACGGGCCTCTCCCCACCGGCACGGCCTGCCCGCCGCTTCGCGTCGGTCAGGGACCGGCGGCGTGGGCCCTGGACGGGGGGTGGCAGCGGGATGCTCGCTACCGGTAGCGGCGGTCCTGCTTGATCCGACTGGTCAGTTCCGTGACCTGGTTGTAGATCGAGCGCCGCTCCTTCATGAGCTCGGCGATCTTCTTGTTCGCGTACATGACCGTCGTGTGGTCGCGGTTGCCGAACAGCTGGCCGATCTTCGGCAGCGACAGGCTCGTCAGCTCACGGCACAGGTACATCGCGATCTGTCGTGCGGTGGCGATCGCCTGCGACCGGGACGAGCCGTAGAGGTCGTCGACCGAGAGCTTGAAGTACTCCGCGGTGTGGTTGATGATGTCCGTCGGCGCGATGACGTTGTCCTCGTCCAGGGTGATCAGGTCCTTGAGGACCGTCTGCACCAGCGCCATGTCGACGGCCGTCCGGTTGAGGCTCGCGAACGCGGTCACCCGGATCAGGGTCCCCTCGAGCTCCCGGATGTTGCTCGAGACCTTCGACGCGATGAACTCCATGATGTCGTCCGGCACCTGCAGGTGGTCGGACTGCGCCTTCTTGCGGAGGATCGCGATGCGGGTCTCGAGGTCCGGCGCCTGCACGTCGGTGATGAGACCCCACTCGAAGCGACTGCGCATCCGGTCCTCGAAGCCGGTGAGGTGCTTCGGGGCGACGTCCGACGTGATCACGACCTGCTTGTTGTGGTCGTGCAGCGTGTTGAACGTGTGGAAGAAGGCCTCCTGCGTGGAGTCCTTCCCCTGCAGGAACTGGATGTCGTCGATGAGCAGGATGTCGATGTCGCGGTACCGCTGCTGGAACTGGTTCGAGCGGTTGTTCGCGATCGAGTTGATGAAGTCGTTGGTGAACTCCTCGCTCGACACGTACCGGACGCGGATGCCCGGGTACAGGCTCTCCGCGTAGTGGCCGATCGCGTGGAGCAGGTGGGTCTTGCCGAGACCCGAGTCGCCGTAGATGAAGAGCGGGTTGTACGCCTTCGCCGGCGCTTCCGCGACCGCGACCGCGGCTGCGTGGGCGAACCGGTTCGAGGCACCGATCACGAAGTTGTCGAAGTTGTACTTCGGGTTGAGCCGGGACTCGGGGCGCCCGCTGGTGCCCGGGGAGTCGACCTGGCTCGGGACGAACGGCGCCTCGATGTACTGCCGAGGAGCGGCGCTCTGCTGCACCTGCTCCTGGACCGGTTCGGCGTAGGACGGCACCGCGACGGCGTCGACCCGGGGCTCGGAGGCCATGTCGGGGTTCACCGTGATCGCGAAGTTCGCCACCGAGTCGTCTCCGATCCGGGAGACCGCTTCGGTGATGGGGACCCGGATGCGCTGCTCGAGCATCCCGCGGGTGAGGTCGTTCGGCACTTCCAGGTAGAGCGTGCCGGCCAGCACGCCCTTGGGCTCGACGAGGTTGAGGAAGCCGTGGAGCTGCGGGGTGATCCGGTCGTCGTCGGACAGGATGCCGAGCACTGACGACCAGAGGTCCTCGACGGGGTCGGCCGGCGTCATGTCGCGCTCGTCTCCTGGTCTCGTTGCTCGGTTGCGGCTTCGGGTGTGGTCTCTCGCCCGTCGGGACGGGCGGTGGCGGCGACCGACCGACGACACGCGGGTGCGGGCGGAACCGCTCCCGCGTTCCGCGGACGGCTGGTGCGGTGGTGCGGGCGCTGGTCCGACGACGAGCTTCCCACAGGGTTGTCCACAGTGTCCTCCCCGGCTGGTCCACCGGAGACGAGTGAGGTACTCCCCCGCAGTACCGGGCATCCGGCCGTGCAGTGCCACAACTGTACGGGACCGCACCGTGTCCCACCGAACGGGAGTTGTCCCCAGTGTGGAGAACCCGGAGGCGTCACCGTGGGAGCGCGGACGGGGACGGGGACGTTTGACCTCCCAGCCGTCGTCACGTACCGTTGTCCAGTTGACTGCGGCCGTTCGGTCGCGCCATCCGCGTCAACCAATGCATACGTGACGGCTCGCCGCGAGCAGCCGTGTGGAGATCATCATGAGCAAGCGCACCTTCCAGCCGAACAACCGCCGCCGCGCCAAGAAGCACGGCTTCCGCGCCCGCATGCGCACCCGTGCCGGCCGCGCCATCCTCGCCGCACGCCGCGGCAAGGGGCGCACCGAGCTCTCCGCCTGATCCGCGGGGTCCTCGCCGTGTTGGCCCGAGCCAACCGCATCGTCCGAGGCGACGACTACCGATCGACCGTGCGTCGTGGCCGCAGGAGCGCCACGGCGCACGTCGTCGTGTCGGTGGTCCGTCGCCTCGATGACGACGGCGGTCCCACCAGGTTCGGGTTCATCGTGGCGAAGACCGTCGGGAACGCGGTCACGCGCAACCTCGTGCGTCGCCGGCTGAAGGCGATCGCACACGGTCTGCTGCCGAGCGCTCCGCTCGGGTACGACGTCGTGGTGCGCGCACTGCCAGCCGCCGCGCAGGCCGGATGGCCTACCCTGCTCGGAGACATCACGCGTGCCTTCGCGCGGGGTGTGGAGAAGGCAGCATGAACCGGTTCCTCTGGGTCGTCGCGTTGCTCCCGCGCAACGCGTGCGTCGTCGTGCTCCGGGCCTACCGAGCGGTGATCTCGCCGCTCTACGGCAACGTGTGCCGGTACCACCCCTCGTGCTCCCGGTACGCACTCGAGGCGATCCAGCAGTACGGGGTCGTCCGCGGTTCGGCCATGGGAGCGTGGCGGATCGCACGGTGCAACCCCTGGGCCGCCGGTGGGATCGACGACGTCCGGGAACGTCGCCGCCCCTTCAACGTCAGTCGGTTCGGGTTCGTGCTCGCACCGAGCCCGCAGCAACAGCAGGACCCGGTCGGCATGATCCGCCCGGTGCTGCTCCCCCAGCGCACTCGAAAGGCGTGACCTCCTCATGGAGATCCTGAACACTCTCCTCTGGCCGCTCAAGTGGGTGGTGTCCGCGATTCTCGTCGGGTTCCACTGGCTCTTCGAGACCATGGGGATGGACCCGTCCGCGGGCATCACGTGGGTCCTGTCGATCATCTTCCTGACCTTCGTGGTCCGGGCCGCGCTCATCCCGATCTTCGTGCGGCAGATCAAGTCGCAGCGACGGATGCTCGAGGTCGCGCCGCAGCTGAAGAAGATCCAGGACAAGTACAAGGGCAAGAAGGACCAGTTCTCGCGCGAGGCGATGTCCCGCGAGACGATGGCGCTGTACAAGGAGACGGGGACGAACCCGCTGAGCTCCTGCCTGCCGCTGCTCATCCAGATGCCGATCTTCTTCTCGCTGTACTCCGTGCTGCACGAGGCGCAGATCAACAAGGCCGGCATCGGTCTGCTCACGAACGAGCTGGCGGCGGACTTCGGCAACGCTGCACTCTTCGGTGCACCGCTGCACGAGACCTTCACGAACGCGTCGGGCTGGGAAGTCCGGATCATCGCGGGCGCCATGATCGTCGTGATGACGGCATCGCAGTTCATCACGCAGCTGCAGCTCGTCGCCAAGAACATGTCGCCGGAGACCAAGGAGTCTCCGATGTACCGCCAGCAGAAGATGATGCTGTACATCCTGCCGCTGGTCTTCGTCATCTCCGGCCTGTCGTTCCCGCTGGGCGTCATGTTCTACTGGCTCGCCTCGAACATCTGGACGATGGCCCAGCAGTACTTCGTGATCCGCAGCATGCCGACGCCGGGGTCGGAGGCGGCCCTGGCGCGCGAGGCGCGTCTCGCCAAGAAGGCCCAGCGCCGCGGCACCCCGGCCACTGCCGGCGTCCTGACCGAGGCCGGTACGGGCGCCTCGGTGGCCGAGGTCGAGGCACGTGTCACCACCCAGCGCCAGCAGCCGGTCGGCAAGTCGCGCGCGAAGAAGAACGGGAAGAGCAAGTGACCGAGCAGGACACCACGGCCGTCGTCGACGCGACCGAGGACGAGCAGGTGCTCGGCCAGTCGAGCGAGCAGGGCGGCGACGACGAGAGCCGCGACGAGGCGGACATCGCCGCCGACTACATCGAAGAGCTGCTCGACATCTGCGACCTCGACGGGGACATCGAGATCGAGGAGCGCGCTGGACGTGTCTACCTGACGGTCTCGGACGACGGTGAGGCGCTGCGCGTCCTCGCGAAGCCCGACACCGTGTCCGCCCTGCAGGAACTCACGCGGATCGCTGTCCAGGCCGAGACCGGCGAGTTCAGTCGTCTGATCCTCGACATCGGGGGCTCCCGCGACGCTCGGGCGACCGAGCTCCAGCGGCTGGTCGACACCGCGATCGAGCGCATCGAAGCGGGATCGACGACTGCGGCGCTGCCGCCGATGTCGTCGTACGAGCGGAAGCTCGTCCACGACCTGGTCTCCGAGAAGGGCTTCCACTCGGAGTCCGAGGGCGAGGGTCGGGACCGTCACACGGTCATCACCCGATGACGGAAGCGGGCTCCGCTGACGCTCCGGTCCTCGAGACCGAGCCGGCGGTCGCAGCGACGCTGTTCGGAGACCGCCTCGAGGTCGCCCGGTCCTTCACGAACGAGCTGGCGCGTCGTGGCGAGGAACTCGGGCTCATCGGTCCCCTTGAGCTCCCGCGACTGTGGACGCGACACATCCTCAATTCTGCGCTCCTGGCTCCGCTCCTGCAGAAGGGCGGAACGGTCGGCGATGTGGGATCGGGTGCGGGCCTGCCCGGCCTCGTGCTGGCGATCGCACGACCGGATGTCTCCATGACGCTGATCGAGCCGATGGAGCGCCGCGTGGAGTGGTTGCGAGGCGAGGCGGAACGGCTCGGTCTCGAGAACGTGGCGGTCGTCCGAGCCCGGGCCGAGGACGTCGCAGACGAGTTGGTGCTCGACCAGGTCACGGCCCGAGCCGTCAGTGCGCTGTCGAAGCTGATCCCCCTGACCGTGCCCCTGGTCCGGTCCGGTGGGCAGCTCATCCTCATGAAGGGTGCGCGCGTCGACGACGAGGTCGCCGCAGCCCGGAAGGTCATCCTCCGCAAGCGCCTCGAAGACGTCGAGGTGCTCGAGCTCGGAGTCGGAGTGGTCGAAGAGACCACCCGCGTCTTCCGGGCTACAGTTGACTGACGCTCCCGGTCCGGTCTGACCGGGGATCCGCGCCCTGCGCCGGACGAGGCGTTCGGGTCGCGGCCCATGTTCCACGTGAAACACCGACCGGGGAAGAGGCACTCGTTGAGTTCATCGACCGACTACGACGCTTCGACGCCCCTGGCGCGTGAGATCGCTGACCTGAACCGACGGCGCCGGGCGATCGCGACGCAGCAGTTCCCGCTTCCGGACAAGACCCGCGTGTTCACGGTGTCGAACCAAAAAGGTGGGGTCGGGAAGACCACGACGACGGTCAACCTCGCTGCGGCCCTCGCGCACGGCGGAGCTCGGGTGCTCGTGATCGACCTCGACCCACAGGGCAACGCGTCGACCGCACTCGGGATCGACCACCAGGCCGAGGTCGCGAGCATCTACGACGTGATCGTCGACGAGGCACCGATGGCGGACACGGTCCAGCGGTCCCCCGAGTCCGAAACCCTCTGGTGCGTGCCGGCCACCATCCACCTTGCCGGCGCCGAGATCGAACTCGTTTCCTTGGTAGCTCGAGAACAGCGTCTGCGGACCGCTCTCGACCAGTACCTCGCTTCCGTCGACGAGCCGTACCACTACGTGTTCATCGACTGCCCGCCGTCGCTCGGGCTGCTGACGATCAACGCCTTCGTGGCAGCGAAGGAGGTGTTGATCCCGATCCAGTGCGAGTACTACGCGCTCGAGGGGCTCAGCCAGCTCCTTCGCAACATCGAGCTCATCGAGCGTCACCTCAACCCGAACCTCGCGGTGTCGACGATCCTGCTCACCATGTACGACGGTCGGACGAACCTGGCCAACCAGGTGGCCAACGACGTCCGGACGCACTTCGGCGATCAGGTCCTGCAGGCGATGATCCCCCGTTCGGTCCGCGTCAGCGAGGCACCGAGCTACGGACAGAGTGTCGTGTCCTACGACGTCAACTCCAGCGGGTCACTTTCCTACCTGGAGGCTGCTGCCGAGATCGCAGAACGAGGAGCGAAGCACTGATGGCACCCAAGCGAACCGGACTCGGGCGCGGCATCGGCGCCCTGATCCCCACCGCCAACGAGCAAGAGCGTCCCGTCGACGTGTTCTTTCCGACCGGAGGCACCTCCGCCGCCGATGCGAATGCCGCCTCGGGACAGTCGGCAACGGCGGAGGAGCTCCTCGCGGTTCCCGGAGCTCGTCTCGCCAACCTCAACCCGTTGGACATCGTCCCGAACGCGCAGCAGCCCCGCAAGGAGTTCCGTGAAGAGGAACTCCAGGAGCTGATCCACTCCATCCGGGAGATCGGACTCCTGCAGCCGATCGTCGTCCGCCCGATCACCGGTGCAGCTGGCACCGAGCCGCAGTACGAGCTGATCATGGGTGAGCGCCGTCTTCGTGCGACGAAGGAGCTCGGGCTCGCCACGATCCCGGCGATCGTCAAGGACACCCCCGACGACGCGATGCTCCGCGATGCGTTGCTCGAGAACCTCCACCGCGCTCAGCTCAATCCGCTCGAGGAGGCTTCGGCCTACCAGCAGCTGCTCGCCGACTTCGGCATCACGCAGGAGCAGCTCGGGCAGCGGATCGGGCGCTCCCGCCCCCAGATCACGAACACGATTCGTCTGCTGCGCTTGCCCTCCCCCGTACAGCGGCGCGTGGCCGCCGGTGTACTTTCGGCCGGGCACGCACGCGCGATCCTCGCAGCGCCGGACGCGGAGGCGATGGAGTACCTCGCCGAGAAGATCGTGAACGAGGACCTTTCCGTGCGGGCAGCGGAAGCCATTGCTCAGCAGATGTCGACGAAGGCGCCGGCGAAGACGCCGTCGCAGCCGTCGAAGCGGCAGGTGCACTTCAACGACATGGCTGAGCGACTGGGCGACCGGTTGAACACCCGCGTGAAGATCGCGGTCGGTGCCCGGAAGGGATCCGTGACGATCGACTTCGCGACCGCCGACGACCTCAACCGCATCCTCGGCGAGCTCGGGATCGAGGACCTCGCTGGCTGACGGCCGCCGCCAGTCGCTTCTCCGTCGGATCCCAGGAGCACGCCTCCCCTGAGCGCTGTGTGGCGCCCTGAGCGGCGAGGAGCGCTACTGCTGGTCCGGAAGGACGTGTTCGTCCTTCTCGGGCCGCAGAAGGGGCGTCAGACGCCGTCAGGAGCGTCTTGCGCTCATCCGGCCTCTGCACACGGGGGAATGGCGCCGCTAGGATCGCGCCAGGCCGTCGCAACGTCCAACTGGCGGTTGGCTCGCCGGGCAGGTGAGCGGCCGACGATCGGCGGTCGATACCGGTGCGTAGTGTGACCCCGCCGCCAATCTGCTCGGCCAGCTCTCGCTCCAGGACGACAACCCTGCCCCCGACGGTCGGAAGCCGAGACCTGGTCCTGCGGCTGATGGTTCACGCGCCCGGGATATCGGTCGTCGCTGGTCGGTGATCCTCTTCGGTACTCGGCGGCCACGGAGGAGCGACTGCGCTCGTCACGGGTGGTCAGACCGCGCGTCTCTTCTTCCGGCGTCCTACTGTCGTGCCCGGAGCGTGAGGCGCTCCGCCAATGACCAGGCGACGCCTTTGCCCCGCGGCTACTCGGCGGAGCGGCGACGAGAGCGCCCATGAGGCGAGCCCGATCGACACGGCGGAGACGTTGCTCCTCGATGTTGCGGCGACCTGCATCGAACCGAGGTCGCGGGGGTTGCATGCATGCTTGCGGTGCTCGCCGCACGCCTCAGGAGACGGTGGACGTGGAGGTTCCACGTGGAACATGTGAGCCAAGGCTGCTTCGTGTGGCGCTGCGGTCGCCCGGAGCGAGTCAGGACACGGTGCCAGGCGCCTCGCCGTCGAGCGGGTCAATGCTCGGCACCACACGCGGTCGTGGGACGTGCGGAACGCCAGGCGGCACTCTCCGTCCGATCGCAGGACGATTCCTGCGCGCCGTGCGAGAAGGACGTTCGTATCCGGAGCGACGGAGCGCCCGAACCCGCGAGAAGCCGGACGGGGCACCACGGTGTGTCTGTGCGCCACGACGGCAGGCCGGGCGCCGCGGGCATCACCACCGGTAGTCGCAACCGATTGCGAGGTTCCAGGTGAAACGTCGGCCTCCACAACGCTGCTCGATCGGACACTACCGGCTCCATCGAGGAGTGATGCACCACGGCTAGGCCCAGGAAGAGCGAGTCGGCCATATCGCCACCGTGACGCAGCCTGAAGGGCTTGGTCCGCGCCGTGAGACCGCATTCCGTTCTGCTCCCTCGGCTGCGACCTCGGAGTGCAGTATGCCCAACTCAACCCGCTTTGGTGGGGCCGCGATGCGAGCGGCGATGAAGGGCGCCTCTTCCGAAGTCCTGCTCACACCGCCTCAGCGGACGAGCCGTACTTCGGCTCCCCGCGAGATGGTCGCACGCCGGCGGGTGGACAACGGCAGTCGGACTGTTCCCGCGGTGCCGCCTGCCGACGGCAGGGTGCTCATCGACCGACAGAAGGTGATGGTGGTGAGCGGGCACCGTGGCTGCCGCTCAAACCACAGTGTCGGGCCCACGGGGACGGGCTCAGACAATGCTCCCCGCCATGTCACGGGTTGGAAGGTCAACTTCCGCCCTCCCGGAGCTTCCACGCAGCGCCCGCCGCTGCGTAGCCCGAATTCCGTGGCCCTCCGCGGCAGCCGCAGGTCCAGGCGGGCTGACATGGACCGAGTTCGGTCGCCCGACGCGCATGCGCGAAGGGAATCGAGCCGCGGGTACGTCTGTGATCAGCACGCAGTAGCCCCGCCGGTGCCGAGGAGAAACAAGGCGTGCTCCACCACTGCGGTACCGGTGACGTGAACGGGCAGGTGGGCCGTTCGCACTCAGCCATCCACTGCCGGGCCGACTGGTCTCGGCAGCCAGGCGGATCACAGGCGGTAGCTGGGCCTGGCGACGCACCCGACCACCCCGAGGCACCGGTTCTCCGAGTCAGGACGGCTGTCGCGTCTCGACCACCGCGAACACGATCGGTCGATGTTCCACGTGGAACGTCCAAACGTCCGAACGTCGGGGGCCTTCCCCGCTCAGGCCGAGTGGTCCCGGATGGCTTGCTCCGCGAGTTCGGCGTACGTCCAGCCGAGGTCGAATCCAGACGCCGACAGCGCCTGCGGTACGAGGGACGTCTCAGTGAGCCCCGGGAGCACGTTCGCTTCGAGGAACCACGGCGTCCCGGCTCCGTCGACGATGATGTCGACGCGGGACACGTGCCGCAGACCCAGAGCGCGGTGGGCGAGGACGGCCGCTGCCGATGCGGCGCTCGAGTGTTCCTCCGACAGGCGGGCGGGCGTGTAGAACGTGGTCTCCCCCGCGTTGTAACGAGCCTCGTACCCGTAGATCCCGTTGCGGGGCACGATCTCCACCGGTGCCAGCGCGAGCGGTCCGTCGCCCGTGTCGATGATGCCCACGGCGATCTCGGTCCCGCGGATGAGCTGCTCGACCACGGCGTCCTCGCAGTACGTGTAGGCAGCGACCATGGCACGAGGCAGATCGTCGACGTCCTCGACGAGGGTGACGCCCTGGGCACTCCCGCCACGGGCGGGCTTCACGGCGAGCGGTACGGGGTGCTCCGCGGCGATGGCCTGCAGCACACCCACGGCACCGAGTTCCCGGAACACGTCGTGCGACAGCGTGACGGAGCGGGGCGTCCGGACGCCGGCCCGAGAGACGAGCGCCGATGCGGTCGGCTTGTCCCATGCCAGGCGAGCCGACGTGGAGCGTGAGCCGACGTACGGGATGTCCAGGGCCTCCAGGATGCCGCGCAGCGCGCCGTCCTCACCGGACGCTCCGTGCAGCGCGGGCCACACGACGTCCGGGCGGTCCGCGCTCAGCGCCGGCAGCAACGACGCGTCGGCGTCACGGAGGTCGACCTGCCATCCGTACCCGGCGAGCGAGTCCGCGACGCGTCGTCCGGACCGCAGAGAGATGTCGCGTTCGTGCGAGATCCCTCCGGCGACGACGACGACGTGACGGCGGGCGAACTCAGCCATGTGTGTTCCTCTGCGAAGGGGTACGGTGGAGCGAAATGCCTGATCAGGACAGGTTCGGCGGCGGCGAGCTGACCGTGGAGTGGCTGACGGACGAGGCGGTCCGCGCCGTCGGGCCGAACGTCTCGATGAGCTCGAGCTCGTCGTTCACCACGGAGGCCAGGCGCTTGACGCCGACGCGGATCTGGTCAGAAGTGGGGTAGCAGAACGACAGGCGGATGTTGCCGGCTCCGCGACCGTCGGCGAAGAAGGCCGTGCCCGGCGTGTAGGCAACGAGCTCCTTGACGGCGCGCGGGAGCATGCCCTTCGAGTCGAGCGAGTCCGGCAGGGTCAGCCACACGAAGAAGCCGCCGTTCGGCACCGTCCAGTGCAGATCGGGCAGGAACTCCCCCAGCGCGGACAGCATCGCGTCGCGGCGCTCGGCGTACAGGCCGCGGAAGGTGTCGATCTGCCCCTTCCAGTCCGCTGCGTCGAGGTACGCGTTGACGACGTACTGACCGAAGGAGTTCGGGGCGAGGACGGCCGACTCGTTCGCGAGCACGAGCTTCTCGCGGATGGCGTGTGGCGCCAGGGCCCACCCGACGCGGAACCCGGGCGCGAGCGTCTTCGAGAACGAGCCGAGGTAGACCACGCCCTCGTCGTCGATCGACCGGATGGCCTGTGGGGCGGGCTCGTCGAACCAGAGCAGCCCGTACGGGTTGTCCTCGAGCACGAGGAGGTTGTTCGAGCGGCAGATGTCGAGGACCTCGATGCGGCGCTCGCGGCTCATCGTGACCCCGGCGGGGTTGTGGAAGTTCGGGATCGTGTACAGGAACTTCATCCGCTTGCCAGCGGCCCGGAGACGGCCGATCGTCTCGCGGAGGGCCTCCGGGACCAGTCCGTGCTCGTCCGTCGCCACGTGCACCGTCTCCGCCTGGTACGACCGGAACACACCGATGGCACCGACGTAGGACGGCGACTCCGCCAGGACGACGTCACCCGGGTCGATGAACAGCCGCGTCACGAGGTCCAGGGCGTGCTGGGACCCCGTGGTGACCACGACGTCCTCCGGGCTGGCACGGATGCCCTCCAGGCTCATCACGTCGACGATGTGCTCACGGAGGGGTCGGTGTCCCTGCCCACCGCCGTACTGCAGCGCCATGGCGGCGTCCTCCTGCATGACGCGGTCGATGGAGCCCGTGACGAGCTCCCGCGGCAGTGCGGAGACGTACGGCATGCCGCCGGCGAGCGAGACCACCTCGGGCCTCGACGCGACGGCGAACAGAGCTCGGACCTCGGAGGCGCTCAGCCCGGCGGTGCGCTGGGCGTAGGAGTCGTACCAGGGGTCGAGACTGTTGCCGTTCGTCATCGAGTTTCCTCCACTCGGTCGTTCTCGCCACAGTACGACATGCAACCGGGCATCCGTCGGTCCGCGACGAGGCCGATCGTCGATCGGTGGCCCGCTCCGGCCCGGAGGCCCGCCCCGCGTCCGCCCCGCCCGGCGCGCGGACATCGGCCCGGGACAGGCGAACGCCCCGCCCTCCGATGGAATGGAGGACGGGGCGTCCGGGTCTGTGGTGCGGGTCCCGCTCTACCGGTTCCCGCTGTGCCGGTTCCTCAGGCGAGGAAGTCGGCGAGGTCGGCCTCGAGGGCCGGCTTCGGCTTGGCGCCGATGACGGTCTTGACGACCTCGCCGCCCTTGAAGACCTTCATCGCCGGGATCGACGTGATCTGGTAGTTCATGGCCGACTGCGGGTTGTCGTCGACGTTGAGCTTGACGATCTCGATCTTGTCGGCGTGCTCCGCGGCGATCTGGTCGAGGATCGGCGACACCGCACGACACGGGCCACACCACTCGGCCCAGAAGTCGACGAGGATCGTCTTGTCGGACTTGAGGACTTCGGCCTCGAACGTGGCGTCGGTGACGGCCTTGGCGTTGCTCATGTTTGCTCCTTCGACGGAAGTCGGTTCGGTGAGGGGAACGTGGTCGACGGACCGGGCATTCCCCCGGTCGGCCACGACGGGGTCAGACCCGCGCGGTGACGTCGATGATCGCCTCGGTCGGGGTGACGCCCTCGGCCTGGTCGGTGATGCTGTGGTCGAGGTCGGCGAGGTACTTCTCGGCGTCGAGTGCCGCTACGGCACCGGAACCGGCGGCCGTGATCGCCTGGCGGTACGTCGGGTCGAGCACGTCGCCGGCGATGAAGACGCCCGGGACGCCGACCGCGCGGGACGAGCGGCCCTCGACGGCGAGCGTGCCCTCCGGGGCGATCTCGAGCTGGCCGTGCACGAGGTGGGTGCGGGGGTCGTTGCCGATCGCGATGAACAGGCCGTCCAGCGCCATCGAGGACTCCTCGCCGGTGACGGTGTCCCTGAGCGTGACGCCCTCGACCGCCGAGTCACCCGTGATGCCGGTGACCGTCTTGTTCCAGGCGAACTCGATCTTCGGGTCGTTCATGGCCCGGTCCTGCATGATCTTGGACGCGCGCAGGGTGTCCCCGCGGTGGATGATCGTCACCTTGTCGGCGAAGCGGGTGAGGAAGGTCGCCTCCTCCATCGCGGAGTCCCCGCCGCCGACGACGGCGATGTTCTTCTGACGGAAGAAGAAGCCGTCGCAGGTGGCGCACCACGAGACGCCGTGACCGGAGAGGCGCTCCTCGTCCGGGAGGCCCAGGTGCCGGTACGCGGACCCGGTCGCGTAGACGACCGCGAGGGCCTCGTACGTCTCGCCGGAGCCGACGGTGACCTTCTTGACCTGACCGGTGAGGTCGACGGAGACGGCGTCGTCGTACAGGACCTCGGCACCGAACTTCTCGGCCTGCTCCTGCATCTTGATCATGAGGTCGGGGCCCTGGACACCCTCGGGGAAGCCCGGGAAGTTCTCGACCTCGGTCGTCTTGGTCAGCTCGCCGCCGGTCTCGACGCTCGAGGCGACGATGAGCGGCTTCAGCTCAGCGCGCGCGGCGTAGATGCCGGCCGTGAACCCGGCGGGACCGGAACCGATGATGATGAGCTCGCGCATGACTGCCCTTCCGTTGCGTGCCACCGAGACAACCCATGCTAGCCGCGGGCCATTCCCGGGCAGCCGTGAGCGTCAGGCCCGCGGACGTCCCCCGTCGGGGCCCTGCTCAGCGGCCGAGTCGTGCCCGGACGAGGTCGACGGCGCTGCGCACCTCGGCGTTGCGGATGGCCGCCAGGACGCCGAAGTACACGGCCACCATGACGACCCCGCCCAGGACGACGGTGATGGCCGCGCTCGTGAAGTCCGCCATGGCGAAGCCGTCCTGGCGGAAGGCCCCGAAGAAGTGGACGACGACGAGGCCGACGGCGCCGGCCACGAGTGCGGCGACGACGAACTGCAGGTGCGACCGGGCGACCACCGGGCCCTCGATGCCGTCGAGCCGCCGACGGACGAGCACGAGCGCCACGATCGTCTGGGCCGACCCGGCGACGGTCGTGCACGCGGCGACGGCGAGACCGATGACCTGCCCGGGCAGCGCGGTCACGGCCAGGGCCCCGATGACGAACAGGCCCGACTGCACGAGCTGCATGAGGAACGGGGTCCGGTGGTCGTGCATGGCCCAGAACACCCGCTGGATGATGAAGAGCATGCTGAACAGCACCAGGCCGGGCATGTAGGCGAGGAGCACACCGCCGATGGACACCGCGCCCTCGAAGGTGTTCGAGAACATCCGTCCGAACGGCACCGCCACCACCATGAGCGCGACGGCCGAGAACACCGTGAACAGGCCGACGATCCGCAGGGACAGCGACAGGTTGCGGCGGACGGCGGCCAGGTCGCCGCGTTCGGCGTCGTGGCTCATGCGTGTGAAGTACGCGGTGGCGATCGACACGGCGATGATCGAGTGCGGGAGCATGAACAGCAGCCAGGCGTTCTGCAGCACGGCGTTGCCGGCGTTGCCGGAGCCGAGCGATGCCACGCGGGACTGCACGATCCCGGCCAGCTGGGTGACGAGGATCATCGCGAACAGCCATCCGGCCGCCGTCCCGGTGGCCTTGAGGCCGACGCCCCGCCAGCGGAAGTCGGGTCGGAAGGTCAGGCCGGCGCGCTTCCAGAAGAACGGCAGGAAGGCCGCCTGCGCGAGGACGCCAAGGGAGGCGCTGCCCGCGAGCACCGCGATCTTCAGCGGCGTCCAGTCGTCCGTCCCCGCGTTCATCGTGCGGTTGCCGAACAGCGCGATGAACACGACGAGGCCGGCGATCGCGATGACGTTGTTGATGAGCGGCGCCCAGGTGAACGGACCGAACACCTGCTTGGCGTTGAGGACCTCGCCGAGCAGCGAGTACATCGCGTAGAAGAGGATCTGCGGCAGGCACCAGAACGCGAAGGCGACCGCCAGGTCCGTCGCCGCCGGGGAGAAGCCCTTGCCGTCGTCCGCCTGGGCGGCGTAGACGCGGACCAGGACCGGGGCGAGCAGGGTCGCGATGATCGTGATCACGACGAAGACCGAGCCGCCGAGCGTCACGATCTTGTTGACGTAGGCGCGCCCGCCGTCGCCGTTCTGGCTCATCGAGCGGACGATCTGCGGGATGAGCACCGCGGAGAGCAGGCCGCCCGCGATGAGCGCGTAGATGTTGTTCGGGAGCTGGTTCGACACCGCGAACGCGTCCGCCGCACGGGAGTTCGCCTGCCCGATCGCGTACGCGAGCACGAACGTCTTCGCGAAGCCGAGCAGTCGCGACACCATCGTCCCGACCGCGAGCAGGGCACTCGCCCGTCCGAGGTCGCGTCCGCCCTCCGCTGCGGTGTCGACGTTCCCGGTCGTGGTCGGCGGGGTGGTGCTGATGGTCGGCTCCTCGGACACACGGCGGTCGGTGGGCTGGCGACGGTCGTCGCGGGTGCTGTCGTCGTCGTGGTGGTCTGCCGGGAGGCTCGACTGCACCCCGGCTCGCATGATTGCGTCCTCGAGCCGGTCGCCGTCGGCCGCCACCGTGTCGGTGCCGGAGCTGGCCGCGGCGATCGCGGTGGCGGCCCCGGGAACGGTGGCGGCCCCGGGGACGGGGGTCGGGCCTCCAGGCGGGGTTTCGACGGCGGGCTCCCCCGGCGCCGGCGGCTGGACCTCGAGCGGACGGTTCGGGTCCTCGGGCTCGGGCTCGGGCTCCCCGTTGCGACGACGGAGTCGGCGCCGCACGTTGCGGATGATGCCGAAGCCGAAGACTGCGATGACCGCGATGGCGGCGACGGCCGTGATGACCGTCTCCCACTGCGCCTGCACGTTGATCTCGACCGTCGCGGGCGTCGAGATCCGGGCCCCGGTCGCGCTCGTCAGGGACATCGACAGGGCGACCTTGCCGTTCGCGACCGACTGCACGGGGAAGGTGGTGCGGGTCGAGGAGCGGGGCTGGATGGTGACCTCGACCGCGTTCTGCTCGATGCGCAGGAACGAGTTCGACGGCGAGACGGTCAGGAAGACGGTGACGGCGTGGTCGGACCGGTTCCGCACCGAGATCGGCAACGAGGACCGGTCACCGAGCAGGGTGATGTCGCTCGAGTTGACGATGTTGACGCTGTTGACGGTCTCGTCGTTGTCGGCGACGAGCGTGTCGATCGCCGTCGAGAGGCCCTCGGGGTCGGCACGCCACGCGTTCGAGGCCGCCGCGAGGGTCGCGAGCCGGGCGGGGGCGGTGACGGACGCGGGGTCCTGCACGGCGCTGGCGAAGTCGGTGAGGTCCTGCTCCGACCCGACCAGGCGGCGGAGCGTCTCGAGCCGGTCGTCGTCGACGCCGGCGCTCTGCAGCGTGAGCGAGCCGGGGGTGGCGTCGACCACGGTGGAGAAGTCCGTCGGCGAGACCCAGACGGTGCTCTCGAGGGTGTCGAGGGCCTGGTCGAGGCGGCTGGAGTCGGTCGGCCAGGACCGGTCGAGCGTGAGGAGGAGCGGCCCGGTCGCGGTGCCCTGGACGGCCACGGTCGCCAGGGTGGCGGTGAGTTCCGACATCGCGTCCGTGTAGGCGCGGCCGTTCGTGGCACCGGCGGCGTCCCGGAGGAGCGCCGACATCGCCTGGTCGGCCACGAGCCCCTGCGTCGGACCGATGGACTCCGACGCGGCGACGGTGGCACCGGCACCGGCGGAGGTGTTGCCGCTCGAGACGATGGTGGAGCGGTACCCGGCCTCGCTGAGGGCCGGCAGGTCGTCGGTGGCGACGGTGCCTTCGGCGGGCCAGGCGACGGTGTCGAGCGTCCACGGGAAGTCGACGAGCGACTCCGACGTGGGGATGGTCGTCGGGGCGTCCGGCTCCGTGGTGCTGCCGTCGTCCGTCGGGTCGCCGGGGCTCGCGGGACCGGTCGCCGCGTCGGTGGCACCGACACCGTCCTGGTCCGGTGCGTCGGTGCTCGAGGTCCCGGGGGTGGCCCCGTCCGCGGGCGTGGCCGTCGGGCTCGGGGTCGCGCCCGGGAAGCGGTCGTCCTCGACGGCGGCGGCGATCGCCTGGTCGAAGGAGATCGGCGCGGCGATGCCCGGCGACCCGGCCTGGTTGAGTCCGGTGACGTCGGCGTCCGCGTAGGTGAGCGGGAACTTCTCGTTCCGCAGGCCCTCCAGGCGCTCCAGCCAGGCCGTCGCGGTGCTCGGGGCGTCGTCCCCGAGGAGCCGGATCGACGCGATGATCCGCGGGTCGACGGCGAGGGCGACGCTGTGGTCCTCCGCTGCGTCGAGTTGCTGGGTCAGCGTGCCGTCGACCGCGGTGGCCGAGGCGAGGGCACCGGCGGTGAGGACGCCGTCCTCGGTCGCGGGCACCGTCACGGGCATCGCGACGGCGACGTCGACGGGCGCGCGGTCGAGCGCGGGGTTCCAGGTGAAGGCGGACCGCCCGACCGCGAACGTCGAGCCGGCTGCGTACGAGGCCGCGATGCGTCGTGCACCGAACGGGTTGAGCGTGCCGAGTCGGACGTCGGCGAACGGGACGCTGATGTCACTGACCGTGACGGAGCGGTGTGCCGGGACGACCGGGACGTCCACCTCGCCCATGGGCTCACCGGGGTAACCGTCAGGTGTGGTGTCGCCCAACCAGTCGGTCAGGATGTCCCGGGTCCCGACCACGGGTCGGATGATGTCGAGGTCGGCGCTCCCCGCGGGCAGCGCGACGTCCGTGTCGTTCGTCACGGTGAGGGACAGCGAGAGGTCGTCACCGAGCTCGAGGACCCCTCGCCCGGACGGGGTCAGCGCGACGGAGGTGGTGCCGGACTGTGCGGCGCTCGGATCGGCGGGCTTCGTGGTGGTGGCGGCGTCGGCGACGTCCACTGCGGCGGGCGCGATGACCAGACCGGTGGCGACCAGGGCGGACGCGGCGGCGGCGAGCACGGTACGGAGTATCTGCATGTGAGAGGGCCCTGGTCGTGAGCGGGCCACGACGAGTGTATGAGGCACGACCATGACGACAGGCGGGCGCGCAGGTGCTCGCCGTCATCATCTGGGATGATCGACGGCGTCATGCAGTCCGTAGCCCAGGCCGTCGAACGTCTCGACGCACTCGCCGCCACCGACACCGTCGACGTCCTCGCACGGGCGTTCGCCGCCGCCGGTCACGAGCTCGCCCTCGTCGGCGGGCCCGTCCGCGACGCCTTCCTCGGCCGCCCCGTGACCGACCTCGACTTCACCACCGACGCACGTCCGGACGAGATCCTGGCGATCGTCGGACCCCTCGCGAAGACGACGTGGGACGTCGGGCGCCAGTTCGGCACCATCGCCGCACTGGTCCGGGGCGAGCAGGTCGAGATCACGACCTACCGCAGCGACGTCTACGACGGCGAGACCCGCAAGCCCGAGGTCACCTTCGGCGACACCATCGAGGACGACCTGCTCCGCCGCGACTTCACCGTCAACGCGATGGCGCTCCGACTCCCCCAGCGGGAACTCGTCGACGTGCACGGCGGTGTCGAGGACCTGCTCGCCGGACGTCTGGCGACCCCGCAGGCTGCCCCGATCTCCTTCCGCGACGACCCGCTCCGGATGATGCGGGCGGCACGGTTCACGGCGCAGCTCGGGTTCACGGCGTCCGACGACGTCCGGGCCGCGATGTCCGACCTCGCCGACTCGATCGACATCGTCTCCGCCGAGCGCGTGCGGGACGAGCTCGTGAAGCTGCTCAACACGTCCGACCCGGTCGAGGGGCTCCGGCTCCTCGTCGACACCGGGATCGCCGAGCGGATCCTGCCCGAGCTGCCGGCGATGAAGCTCGAGATCGACGAGCACCACCACCACAAGGACGTGTACGAGCACTCGCTCACGGTCCTGACCCAGGCGATCGGGTACGAGGCGGAGCGTCACCCCGGCGACGCCCCCGACACCGTGCTCCGGCTCGCCGCGCTCCTGCACGACATCGGCAAGCCCGCGACCCGCAAGCTCGAGCCCGGCGGCGCGGTGAGCTTCCACCACCACGACCTGGTCGGGTCCAAGCTCGCGAAGAAGCGACTGCGGGCGCTGCGGTTCGACAACGACACGATCGCCTCGGTCGCGCGCCTGATCGAGCTACACCTCCGGTTCTTCGGGTACACCGAGGGGGCCTGGACCGACGCCGCCGTCCGCCGCTACGTCCGCGACGCCGGCGACCAGCTCGAGCGGTTGCACGAGCTCACCCGCTCCGACGTCACCACCCGGAACCGTCGGAAGGCGGACCGGCTCGGCTTCGCCTACGACGACCTGGAGGCCCGGATCGCCGTCCTCGCGGAGCAGGAGGAACTCGACTCCATGCGTCCGGACCTGACGGGCGACGACATCATGCGCATCCTCGACATCCCGCCGGGGCGGGCCGTCGGCGAGGCGTACCGCTTCCTGCTCGAGGCGCGGATGGACGAGGGGCCGCTCGGTCCCGAGGACGCCGAGGCGCGCCTCCGCGCCTGGTGGGCGTCCCGCGACGCGTCCGCCTGACCGGCGCCGGTCGCTCTGCACAGCCGGTGGCGCGCCTCCAGGCCGTCCGCTACGATGGGCAGGTTGTCTCGCGCGCATGCAGCGTGCCGAGACACATGCATCAACCCTCCTGCCCCGGGAACTGCCCGGGGCCGCTGAGACCAGAGGAGGTGGGTTCCGCATGCACCAGTACGAACTGATGGCGATCCTCGACCCCGAGATCGATGAGCGCACCGTCGCTCCCAGCCTGGACAAGTTCCTCGCGGTCATCCGCAACGACGGTGGCACCGTCGACAACGTGGACGTCTGGGGCCGTCGCCGGCTCGCGTACGAGATCGCGAAGAAGAACGAGGGCATCTACGCCGTCGTGAACTTCACGTCGTCCGCCGACTCCGCCAAGGAGCTGGACCGCCAGCTCGGTCTCTCCGAGGCCGTCCTGCGCACCAAGGTCCTCCGCGCCGAAGAGGGCATGGCCCAGGTCGCCGCTCAGAAGGAGCGCGACGAGGCCCGTGCCGCCCGCAAGGCCGCCAACGCGTCGGCTTCGGCCGCCACGACCGCGAGCGCCGAGTAGCCCGTGGCCGGCGAAACCGTCATCACGGTGGTGGGCAACCTCACCGCGGACCCGGAGCTGCGCTACACGCAGAACGGGCTCGCCGTGGCGAACTTCACCATCGCGTCGACCCCTCGCACGTTCGACCGTCAGGCGAACGAGTGGAAGGACGGCGACGCGCTGTTCCTCCGTGCGAGTGTGTGGCGCGAGTTCGCCGAGCACGTGGCGGGGTCGCTGACGAAGGGCTCGCGCGTCATCGCGCAGGGCCGTCTCCGTCAGCGTTCCTACCAGGACCGTGAGGGTCAGCAGCGGACGAGCATCGAGCTCGAGGTCGACGAGATCGGCCCCTCGCTCCGGTACGCGACCGCCCAGATCACCCGTGCACCGGGTGGCAGCGGCGGTGGCGGCGGGCGCGGCCAGGTCGGCGGCGGGGGCAACTCCGGCGGTGGCTTCGGCGGCAACTCCGGTGGCGGCGGTCAGTCCGACGCACCGTGGTCCCCGCAGGGTGGTCAGCAGGGCGGCGGCAACGCACAGTCGAACGACGTGTGGAGCACCCCCGGCGGCACCTACGACGACGAGACCCCGTTCTGATCCGCGACCACACGGTCTGACGGACACACAACTTCTCTCTCTGTAAGGAAGAACAATGGCTGGAAAGAGCACCGGCGACCGCCGGAAGCCTCGCGGCAAGGGCGGCAAGAACGCCGCTCCCGCGAAGGCGATCAAGGTCGGCGTCATCGACTACAAGGACGTCGCGACCCTGCGCAAGTTCATCTCGGAGCGTGGAAAGATCCGCGCCCGTCGCATCACCGGCGTCTCCGTCCAGGAGCAGCGCCTCATCGCCCGTGCCGTGAAGAACGCCCGTGAGATGGCGCTCCTCCCCTACGCCGGCTCCGGCCGCTGATCGGAGGTCGACACATGTCGAAGCTCATCCTCACCCACGAGGTCTCCGGCCTCGGTTCCGCCGGTGACGTCGTCGACGTCAAGAACGGCTACGCCCGCAACTACCTGATCCCGCAGGGCTTCGCCGTGTCGTGGTCGAAGGGCGGCGAGAAGCAGATCGAGTCGATCCGTGCAGCTCGCACCGCGCGCGAGCTCGCCACCATCGAAGAGGCACAGGACCTCAAGATGAAGCTCGAGAACGCCACCATCCAGCTGTCGGTCAAGGCCGGCAAGGACGGTCGTCTGTTCGGCTCCGTCCGCCCGGCAGACGTCGCTGACGCCGTCCAGGCACAGGGCGTCGGCTCGCTCGACAAGCGCAAGGTCGAGGTCCCCGCGACCATCAAGACCGTCGGTGACCACGAGGCCACCGTGCGTCTGCGCGAGGACATCGTCGCGACCATCTCGCTGAAGGTCGTCGCCGCGAAGTAGCAGCACACAGCACCGCCGGAGGGCGGGTCTCCCACCACGGGAGGCCCGCCCTCCGTCGTTCCCGCACCGGGTGCACGACCGCGCCCTGCACGGTTGCCCTCCCGGCGTGTCGGAAGGGGTCGGGACCGCTCCGGAGGCCCTGGTCGGCTGAGCGGTTCCGGTGCAAGGAACACCGATGGCCGGTTACCGCCGGCCCCCGCCCTGCGCCTGGGAGCCACCCGAGTGGAACCGGATCACGAGGCCGTTTGTCAAGTCGGTTCTGCACAGTGGAAGGCTCGTAGGTGAACCTTCGACTCGCAGTTGAAGTCGAGTTCTCCACACACGGTGTGGAACGAAAAAGCCCCGATCAGCAGTCGAAAGTGTGTTCTCCCGCGGAGTTCTCCACAGCGGAGTGCACAACCATCCACACAGGTCTCCGGCGTGTTCCGCAATCGTTCCACAGAGTTGTCCACAGGGCCTGTTGCTGGGGATAACTCTGTACCCGTAGCGTGAGCCAGCGACTCGGGGATGTCGGTCGCCCGGGGTAGAACTGCTCGGTGTGGAACGGTTCGGCGGGTCGTCCGCCAGCACCGCCGTGAACACCGCACCGCCATGAACACTGAGGAGCACCTGTGTCGATCGCGCATCTGGAGCCGGCCCCCCGGGAGTACGCCGAGCGGAACGCCGACCGGACTCCCCCGCACGACATGCTCGCGGAGCAGTCGACGATCGGCGGGATGATGCTGTCGAAGGACGCCGTCGCCGACGTCATCGAGACCGCCCGCGGTGTCGACTTCTACATCCCCAAGCACGAGGTCATCTTCGACGCGATCCTGTCGCTGTACTCCCACGGTGAACCGACCGACGTCATCGCCGTCACCGACGAGCTGACGAAGACGGGCCTGCTGTCCCGCGGCGGTGGCGCCGAGTACCTGCACAGTCTGACCAGCATGGTCCCGACCGCGGCGAACGCTGGGTACTACGCGGCGATCGTGGCCGAGAAGGCCGTCCTCCGCCGTCTGGTCGAGGCCGGTACCCGCATCGTGCAGATGGGCTACGCGAGCGAGGGTGAGGTCACCGACCTCGTCAACAGCGCGCAGGCCGAGGTCTACAACGTCGCCGGCGGCGTGCAGACCGAGGACTACGTCCCCCTGACCGAGGCCATCGGCACCGCCATCGACGAGATCGAGGCCGCGAAGGGTCGTGACGGGCAGATGACCGGCGTCCCGACGGGGTTCGCCCAGATGGACGCCCTGACGAACGGCTTCCACCCCGGACAGCTCATCATCGTGGCCGCCCGACCCGCACTCGGGAAGTCGACCCTGGCGCTCGACCTGTGCCGCGCCGCCGCGCTGAAGCACAACCAGACCGCCGCGTTCTTCTCGCTCGAGATGGGCCGCGCCGAGATCGCCATGCGTCTGCTCTCCGCCGAGTCGAGCGTTCCGCTGCAGAACATGCGCAAGGGCACCGTCGACACCCGCGACTGGACCACCATCGCGCAGACCCGCGGGCGCATCAACGACGCTCCGTTCTTCATCGATGACTCCCCCAACATGACCCTCGTCGAGATCCGTGCCAAGTGCCGGCGCCTGAAGCAGCAGCACAACCTGAAGCTCGTCGTCATCGACTACCTGCAGCTCATGACCTCCGGCAAGAAGGTCGAGAGCCGTCAGCAGGAGGTGTCCGAGTTCTCGCGGGCGCTCAAGCTCATGGCGAAGGAGTTGCAGGTCCCCGTCATCGCACTGTCGCAGCTGAACCGTGGACCCGAGCAGCGTGCCGACAAGAAGCCGATGATCTCCGACCTGCGTGAATCCGGGTCGATCGAGCAGGACGCCGACATGGTCATCCTGTTGCATCGTGAGTCGGCGTACGAGAAGGACAACCCGCGGCAGGGTGAAGCCGACCTGATCGTGGCGAAGCACCGCAACGGGCCGACGGACACGATCACGGTGGCGTTCCACGGGATGTTCTCGCGGTTCGTGGACATGCCGCAGTAGGGGAGTGTGAGACGGCGATACCCCGGTCAAGCAGCACAGGGAAGTCGTCGTGGTTGTCGCCGCCAGTCGCGTACCGGTGGACGAGCGGCTTGCAGGACGGTCTCGCAGTACCGTTTCGGGATGGACTACTCCTTCTCCGCGCCGACCGCGATGGAGTTCAAGACGCTCTATGACGAGACTGGTTGGGGGGACTGGGCTCTGGACCGATTCGAGCGCGCTCTGTCCGGGAGCTGGATCGTCTGCACCGTCAGGGATGACGCCGGCCGCCTGGTTGGCATGGGCAGGCTCATCAGCGACGGGGCGCTTCACGCCTTCGTGACGGAGATGATCGTCACCGAAGAGGCTCGAGGTGGAGGTATCGGCGGCCAAGTCCTCGCGCGCCTTGTCGACGAGGCACGTCGCCGCGGAGTGGACGACGTACAGCTCTTCGCGGCCCGAGGTCGGGCTGAGTTCTACGAACGCCACGGCTTTGAGCGCCGGTCTGAGAGCGGGCCCGGCATGGACGTAGCAAGCGATCACCAGCCGATCGGCTAACGAGGCAGCGCTCAGCGGGTGAGGCGAGGGTGAGGCCGTTGGTGTCCGCTCGGTCAGGTGAGCCGGCTTGAGCTGCGGTTCCGCGGATGTAAAGCGGGAGGGGCCACTGGTTGACTGCCCCTCCCGCTCGCTACGACTAGCGCTCGGCAGAGCCGTGCGGCGTCAGAGGAGCGTGACGTTGTCAGCACCCCAGTACGCCATCTGATGCGCGATCTTGCCGTTCTCGTCGAACGACATGACCTCGATGATGTCGATGGTGAGGTCGCGCCCATCGGCGTTGGCCCAAAGCCGGAACGAAAACGCGGCTTGGTTGCCGAGGGAGAACGTGATCGGCGCGGTCAGCTGAGCCTTCTGCGGAACGAAAGGCACATCCTGCAGCTGCGCCATGGCATCGAAGAGCTCGGTGCCGGTTCCACCGATCGTCATCGGTGCTGTGCCCACCGGGTCTTCCCCGACGCGGGGCACGGCGAGGTACGTGTCGGCGTACTCCGTGTCCTGCGCGCCGCCGTCGACGAATGCGACGTAGCCCTCGATCGCTGCACGCATGTGCTCCTCAGACGGGGCGCCGGAGGGCCGCTGGAGCTGCTCACCTCCATCGAGGTGTCGAAGCAGTCTGCTGAAGCTGAATTCGGTAGCCATGGGCTCTCCTTTGCGAGTGCACGCGCCCGTTCCGGACGCTCGCTGACATCGTGCAACGTTCACACTCTGTGAAGGTCAAGTCAGGGTGACGGGCTCCCTGCGTCGTCTAACGTTGTCGGCATGAGAACCTTCGAGGGTGTGGCTTGAGGATCGGGGAGTTGGCGCAGCAGACCAAGATCCCGGCGCGGATGTTGCGGTACTACGAGGAGCAGGGGTTGCTCACCCCAGAGCGTCTCGACAACGGGTACCGCGACTACGACCAAAGCCTCGTGGGGCGCGCAGAGAAAATCCGCTGCTTTGTGGACGCGGGTGTTCCGCTCCGCGCCATCGACTCCATCCTTTCGAGTGTCGGCGACGCGCGCGGTTCGCTGCATCCCGAGATGACTGAGGAGTTCGTTGAGATGCTCGTTCGTGAACGTGACCGCATGCGCGAGCGGGTTGCAACCCTCGAACGGAACATCGCTTCTTTGACCGAGCTCATCGAGAGCACAGGTTGGGACTGACGCGATGAGGGGCTGATCGTGCTCCGTGCAGTAGCGGACATGGCAGCTTCAGCTCCGCCGGCGGCAGCTTCAGCTGATGATGAGTTCGGTCGATTCCTGGTTCTGGTTCAGCGTGTAGAACCGGCGTGCGATCTCGGTCGCGGGGAGATGTCCAAAGCCTTCCGGGGGGCTGGTGCCGATCCAGACACCGATGGCGACGTGAGCGACGGTCACGCCGGTACCGGCCAGACCGTGCCCGAGGTTCACGGACCAGTTGCGGAGCGCTGCGGCACCGATGCTGACGTCTCCGTACTCGGGCCATGGCGTGACGCTGGTGATGCCCGTGGTGAAGAGGAGCGTGCCAGCTCCGGCGGCGAGCATCGCGGGTAGGACCGCGTCGGTGGCGGTCATGGCGCCGTAGAGGTGGTGGTCGATTTGTGCGGCTACGTCGGTGGGGGTGACGTTGCGGATGTCGACGGCGCCGGAGGCGGCGGGCGAGTACTCGAGGACGTCGATGCTGCCGAAGTGGGCGGTCACATCGGCGAGAGCCTCGCTCAGTCCGTCCTTGTCGGTGACGTCTGCGGGGAAGGCCGCGGCGGTAACGCCGTCACGGCGCAGAGCGTCTTCGAGGCGGGCGAGCTTGGTCGGGTTGCGGGCGATGAGGGCGACGTCGTACCCGTGCGAGCCGAACTCGCGGGCGATGGGGAGGCCGAGGCCCGGGCCGGCTCCGACGATGGCGATGGTGGGCATTCGTGGTCCTGTTCGGTGGGTGGATGCCAGGGGTGGTGCGATGCAGGACCACCCCTGGTGGTGTCAGATGGTGGCGGCGTCGATGACGAAGCGGTAGCGGACGTCGGACTTGAGGACGCGGTCGTAGGCGGTGTTCACCTCGGACGCGTTGATCAGCTCGATCTCGGAGGCGATGCCGTGCTCGGCGCAGAAGTCCAGCATCTCCTGGGTCTCGGCGATGCTGCCGATCGCGGTCGCGGTGAGGGAGCGACGGTTGCCCATGAGCGCGAACACCGACACGGGCATCGGCTCCGCGGGTGCTCCGAGGTTGACCATGGTCCCGTCGAAGGCGAGCAACGACAGGTAGGACCACATGTCGACCGGGGCGCTGATGGTGTTGAGGATCAGGTCGAAGGTGCCGGCGAGGTTCGCGAAGGTGCTCTCGTCGCTGGTCGCGTAGTAGTGGTCGGCGCCGAGGCGGATGCCGTCGTCCTTCTTGCTGAGGGTCTGCGACAGCACGGTGACTTCGGCACCCATGGCGTGGGCGATCTTGACGGCCAGGTGTCCGAGGCCTCCCATGCCGACGATGGCGACCTTCTTGCCCGGGCCGGCGTTCCAGTGCGCCAGCGGCGCGTACGTGGTCACGCCAGCGCACAGCAGCGGGGCTGCTGCGTCGAAGGGGATGTTCTCGGGGACGCGGACGACGAAGTCCTCGACGACGACGATCTCGGTGGCGTAGCCTCCCTGGGTGGTGCTCCCGTCACGGTCGACGCTGCCATAGGTGTAGGTGGCGCCGTTGAGGCAGTAGTTCTGCTGCCCGGCGAGGCAGTTTGCACACTCCCGGCAGGAGTTGACCGTGCAGCCCACGCCGACTCGGTCACCGACCTTGTGCAGCGTGACATCGGAGCCGATCTCAGCGACGGTGCCAACGATCTCGTGGCCCGGGACGAGGGGGTAGTTGATGGGTCCCCATGCCCCGCGGACGGTGTTGATGTCGGAGTGGCAGATGCCCGAGTAGGCGATGTCGATCCGGACATCGTTTGGACCGACCGAGCGGCGCTGGATCGTTGTGGCGGAGAGCGGATCGGTTGCGGAGGTGGCGGCGAAGGCGCGTGCAGTAGTCATTCGTCTAGGAAACGGTGTCAGTGCCCAAGGCGGCAGTCCGGAACGAAGGGGTCACTCGCACTGACTCTCAGCCGTGGAGGGCCGAGCTTAGAGTCGGAGCATGGACCACAGGACCGAGATGCGGGAGTTTCTTGCTTCTCGCCGCGCACGGGTCCGGCCTGAAGACGCCGGCCTTCCCGGTGGCGGAGGCCGACGTGTGCCAGGCCTTCGCCGCGAGGAACTTGCCGCTCTGGCCGGGGTGAGTGTCAGTTGGTACACGCGCCTCGAACGTGGTGACACCGTCGGCGCCTCCGACGCCGTCCTCGAAGCGATCGCCCGCACCTTGCAACTCGACGACCTCGAACGGCAACACCTCATCCGTCTCGCGCGCGGGAGCCAAACCGTCACCACCAAGGCCTCTGCTCGAAAACCCGCGCCGCGGACCATTCGGCCGACCCTGCAACTGATCCTCGACCAGATGACTGACATGCCGGCGATCGTGCAGAACGGTCGGGCAGACGTCGTTGCGATGAACTCGCTTGGACGAGCCTTCTACTCAGGACTCGTCGCCAGCCCGTCGGCGTCGATGAATCACGCCCGCTACATCCACCTCGATCCGGGATCGAAGGTGTTCTACCGGGAGTGGGACGAGATCGCCAGCAACAGTGCCGCGATGCTCCACGTCGCCGCTGCCAAGGATCCTCTTGACCAGGACCTGTCGAACCTCATCGGGGAGCTCGCGACACGATCCGCGGACTTCCGTGTTCGGTGGGCTGCCCGCAACGTCCATGAACACCAGTCGGGCATCAAGCACGTCAACCACGATCTCGTGGGCGAGATCGAGCTGTCGTACGAGACGCTGGCGCTTCCGGGGCATCCGGGGTTGATGTTGTACGTCAACGCCGCGGCCGCAGGAAGCCCCGCGGCCGATGCGCTGCGCCTGCTCGCCGCCTGGTCCGCGCCCCAACTCGCGTCCGACACGCGCCGCGACCGCGACCACCACCAGGACTGACCCCTCAACAGGATCGAGGCTCGGGAGTGCATTGTCCCGGCTGACGAATCCCACCACCCAGCACCAACAACGGAGAAGCATGAAGGCTTGGCAGTTCACCGACACCCACGCACCACTCTCGAAGGTCGAGCTCCCGGTCCCAGAACCCGGTGCGGGGGAAGTCGTTCTCGCAGTGAAAGCTGCCGGAATCTGCCACTCGGACGTCGGACTCTTCGACGACGAGAAGTGGCTGAATCTGATGACCGTCCCGGTCACCCCGGGCCACGAAGTCGCCGGCGAGATCGTCTTGGTCGGTGAGGCCGTCACCGAGTACGCCGTGGGAGACCGCGTGGCGCTGTGGTCGCTCGGGGACTCGCTGGGCTACCGACGCGACGGCGGGTTCGGAGAGTACGTCCGCGCATCAGTCAGCAACCTGGTCCGCATCCCGGACAACGTCCCCCACGAGGCAGCGTTCTTCGCCGAACCGGGTATGACCGCCCACGCGGCTGTCGTCACCGTCGGCAAGGTCACCTCAGGTCAAAAGGTTGGAATCATCGGCTTCGGGGGACTCGGACAGATCGGAACGAGGGTCGCCGCTCTCACCGGTGCGCGAGTGTTCGTCGCGGAGATCAACCAGGACGTCTGGGCTCGGGCAACCGAAGCCGGTGCCGAGCGCGTCGTCACCGACATCCGCGAGCTCGCCGATGAAAACCTCGATGTGATCGTCGACTTCGCAGGCTTCGGCAGCACGACGGCTGGTGCCATCTCGGCCATCGGCCAGGGCGGACGTGTCGTGCAGGTCGGTATGGGGCGTCTCGAGGCCACAATCAACACCTACGACCTCATCCTGAAGGGCGTCACCCTCGTCGGGTGCATCGGGGGCGGTAAGGACTCCATGGAAGCGGTTCTCGGCTGGATTTCCTCCGGCGACATCCAGCCAGCAATCGAGAAGACCGTCTTCGACGACATCCCGGACGCAATCGAGCGACTCAAGCAAGGGCGCGTCAACGGCCGACTCGTCGCCATCTACTGAAGTCCCAGGCGGAGTTGGTGAAGAAGTGTCCATGACGGGCAGGACAATGCTCCTCGGCGCGATGCTCGGCACTCCCTACGGCAACCACCCGGGAGCATGGCGCATGCCATGGGCGAAGCCGGACGAGTACACCGATGTGCACGCGCACGTACGAACTGCCCAGACCGCTGAACGAGGCGGACTCGACTACCTGTTCTACCCCGATCGGACCTTCATCTGGGGGGACTTGGAATCCGGTCCGCCCATCGTGTCCATCGACCCGGTCATGCTGCTCGCCGCCGTGTCTGCGCAGACGACGAAGATCGGGCTGGTTCCGTCGGTATCCACCTCCTTCAACGAGCCGTACGGAATCGCCCGTCAGCTCCGAGCACTTGACGTCATGAGTCACGGCCGCGCCGGGTGGAACCTCATCCCGAGCTACGAGCCAGAAGCCTTCGCCAACTTCGGGCTGCCTGTGCCGTCCCGGGAAGACAAGTACGGACGACTTCACGAAGTCGTGCAGATCACCCAAGCGTTGTGGGCCAGTTGGGGACGTGAGGCAGGCGCCCCGGACAAGGTCACGGGGCGTTTCGCCGACACCTCCCACATCCGGCCGATCGGCCTGCAGGGGCGCCAGGTTGGTTCACGAGGCCCGTTGCAGATCCCACCGTCGGAGCAGGGGCAACCGGTCGTGTTCATGCCTTTCGCCAGCGGTGCCGGCGTCCAGGCTGCGGGGATGTACGCCAACGGCATCATCGGCATGCCTTCTTCGATCGAGGAAAGCCGGTCACAACGGGACATGATGCGCTCCGTGACCGAAGCGGCTGGCCGCGACGCGGACGAGGTGAAGTACCTCTCCTTCGCCACCTTCGGTCTCGGACCAACCGAGAACGAGGCCGTGAAGCGGCGCATGGCATTGGAGGACGCTGCTGGCATCGACAAGCGCCTGGCGCATCTATCAATGATGCTCGGCTTTCGCCTCGACGCCCGCGACCGTGACAAGCCCCTCACGGTGACGCAGGTCCAGGGTATGCAGCGCCGCTCCGGGTCACGGCAAGAGGTCCTGGCGCACCGGCTCGCCTCCGAAGGGCGATCCCTGCGAGAAATCCTGGGCCATGGAGTCCTCGACCAAAACCCTGGCGTGGTCGGCACCGGGGAGCAGGTTGCGGACATGTTTCAAGAGTGGGTGGAAGCCGGGGCCACCGATGGCTTCTCCATCGTTGTTGATGACCTCCACGACGGCCTTGACGACTTCGTCGACCAGGTCGTTCCGATCCTTCGGCGCCGCGGCCTCCGCCCCGCTGACTACGGAGGGTCCACACTGCGCGAGCACCTCGGCCTCGCCGAGCAGATCGGCCGCGACCCCCGCCTTACAGACCGCGCGGCTGAGGACTAACCGCGATAGTCCACTAACGCGGAGTGGCCGACCGTGCGTCTCACATGGGTGGTCCGCTGATCGTCTCTGTGCCGGTGCTGAAGCGGACAGGTGCTTTGTCAGAAACGATCGTTTCTGAAGCGTCCGGTCATGGACTATCGAGACGGCCTTAGCGCCGTCGAAACGGCGACAAGATGTTTGGTCGAATCGAGTGACACGCGCGCCGTCGCCGAGACTCGTAAGCGGAGTCGGCGACAAGTAGTGAGTCCGCCGACAGGAGTTGTCGTGTCGTCCGCCAGTCGCGTACCGGTGGACGAGCGGCTTGCAGGACGGTCTCGCAGTACCGTTTCGGGATGGACTACTCCTTCTCCGCGCCGACCGCGATGGAGTTCAAGACGCTCTATGACGAGACTGGTTGGGGGGACTGGGCTCTGGACCGATTCGAGCGCGCTCTGTCCGGGAGCTGGATCGTCTGCACCGTCAGGGATGACGCCGGCCGCCTGGTTGGCATGGGCAGGCTCATCAGCGACGGGGCGCTTCACGCCTTCGTGACGGAGATGATCGTCACCGAAGAGGCTCGAGGTGGAGGTATCGGCGGCCAAGTCCTCGCGCGCCTTGTCGACGAGGCACGTCGCCGCGGAGTGGACGACGTACAGCTCTTCGCGGCCCGAGGTCGGGCTGAGTTCTACGAACGCCACGGCTTCGAGCGCCGGGCCGAGAGCGGACCCGGCATGGACGTAGCGAGCGTTCGCTAGCCCATCCTCTACCGGCCAGCTGTCATGAGCACCACGCGTCCCGTCGTCGCAGCGTTGTTCGGCAGCGACGATGATGAGGCCCTGGTCGTGCTCGGGGCAGTGCGTAGTGCTGAGTTGCGCGACCGGTCGATGGCCTCGGCTCGCCCTTCGATAGGGACGGACCCGAGGCGCGGGTAGTCGCCCGTGAAAGGCGGAAGGTCAGATCATGATGGTCGTCTTGGTCAATGTCACCGTCACTCTCAACGAATACGAAACCAAGCGGATCGAGAAGTTCGCAGCGAACGTGATCGTCACGAGCAACCGTCCGACGGACGAAGTCACGAGCGACACCCGTGACCGCATCGACAACGCGGTGGGGCTCCGGGACCGGCTCTTGGTTGCGCGTACCGCTGCGGAGAAGGCGGCTGGAAGTGAGCAGGGCGCCGCTGCGGAGCACCCGCGGCGGGCTTGTCGGCGTGGGATAGCGCTGACCGTCGCGACCGCCACGCGGAGCAGATGGCCACGCCGGCGTCGACCCCGTCGCCGTGCAGGCGCAGTACGGTGCCGACGTCTCCAACGCCAAGCATCCGCGGTCTGCCATCACGACCACGCGTGGTGTCGCGAAGGCCCGCAAGAGCGTGACCCGGGCGATGGGTACTCATCGTGAGCGTGGGTAGAGCGGCCGGTACCCGCTGGTATCGCGCGTATGTCAGGATCGCGGCGTGGCCGCGCCGACGGCCGGACGGGGGACCCGATGACCGACGCGATGACAGCCAACGAAGGCCGGCCGACAGCGGAGGGCCGGTGGTGGATGGGGGCCCGGGGCGTCCTCTCCGCCGCGACGATCGGCGCTCTCGTGCTGCTCGCCGGCCTCGTCGTCGCAGAGCAGCCAGGCCGTCCCGACCTGCGGACGGTCGCTGCCGATGGTGGTTGTGGCGGATGGTCCGAGGACAGGCCGGGGTTCGATGAGTCGGTGCTGACCGTCGCGTTCCTCGTCGAGAACCCGTCGGCCGAGCCGGTGACGATCCGAGGGACCCGCATGACGTGGGACGCCGGACTCAAGTCGGTGCGCGTGCAACTCGCGCGACCGATCGTCGGCGTCGACGAGGGCGCGATGTTCGGCTACTTCTCCGACGACATCGACGCGGACCACGTGCTGCCGACCCGGGGCGCGGTCATCCCGGCGAATGGGTCGATCCGGGTCGCCGCCGAGATGCACCTCTGGCCGGGGGCGGACTCGGGGCACCTGACCGGGCTGCGGTTCCTGACGGACGGGCCGCTCGGCACACTGCGGACCGAGACACTGCCGGTCGGGGTGGGGATGATGGCACCGGACGTGAAGAGCTGCTGACGAGGAGGTCTCCGGCGCTCATTCGTCATGACGCGAGCAGCAGGTGGCTTGGCGCAGATGACAGCGCTCGGATCCGGGCGTGCGATCCATCTCCCACACATTTCAGGGATGGTCGCTGCTCTTGTTCGGTCGCCGCCTTCGGTCGCGAGCACCTCTCCGACGCGCCCTCGCACGCACGCCAGGTGTCCTCGGGCTGCTTCTATGATGCGAGCATCTGAGCCACGACCGCGTACAGCTCCTCGGGATGCCGGGCGAGCATCTGCTTGATCAACGCAGCCTGCTCGTCCACCACGACCTCGTAGTCGCCGCGCTCGACCCCGTCCAGGGTTGCGCGCGCAACGTCCGCCGGGTCGGTCTTGGCCATCGAAACACCCGCCGCCATGTCCGTGTCGGCTACTCCGAGGTGCACGGACGTCACCGTTGTCCCTTGTCCGGCCAGCTCATGACGCAACGCGTTGCCCATGTTCCACAGGGCAGCTTTCGACACCGCGTAGGCGGAGGCCCCTGGCATCGCCAGCCAGGAGGCGCCCGAGGCGATGTTCACGATGCTCCCACCGCCGTTCGCGGCCAGGACAGGTGCGAAGGAGCGGATGACGTTGAGGGTGCCCCAGACGTTCGTGTCCATGTCGGCGTGCGCTGCGTCCAGATCGCCCAACAGGGTCGCTGTGGTCGCGATACCGGCGTTGTTGATCAACAGATCAACGTCGGTCGCTACAGCGGCGGCCGCGGCGACGGACGCCGGGGAGGTGATGTCGAGGGCGAGGCGCTCCACACCCTCGAGGTCGATCAGTTCAGGACGTCGGGCGGTCGCGTACACGTTCGCCCCGCGTGCGACCAACTGGGCGGCGAGATGACGACCGATACCGCGGTTCGCGCCGGTGACGAGGGCAGTGGCTCCAGAGAGGTTCATGCCGCTACGCTAGAACCTGACATCAACGTGAGAATCAAGCCCAGGAGCCGAAGAATGCGGATCGGTGCACTTGCAGAACGCGCTGGCGTCAGCGTTCGGTCGCTTCGGTACTACGAGGAACAGGGACTCCTCGAGTCGGAGCGGACCACGGGCGGGCACCGGGAGTACCACGATTCCGACGTGACGCGTGTGCGCTTCATGCAGATGCTCTACGCAGCGGGCATGCCGAGTCGCCGAATCGTCGAACTCTTGCCGTTCCTCGACAACGGCGTGGCGACACCGACGATGCTCGACCACTTCGACGAGGAGAGCGATCGCATCCAACGCCAGATCGAGGACCTCACCGCCACCCACGATCGCCTCACACGGCTCCGCGACATCGCGGCGGAATCAGTCGCGGGGCGGCCACCAGAAGAGTGTCGCTCCTCAGCGAACGCAGCCGCCGCTTGACCGGGTCGTTCCCCCTGCCCGTGAGCACCACGCCCTGCGTGGCGCCGCGGTGTTCGCACCTGCAGGGTGGGGAGCCATCACAGTCGACAGCCGTTGTTCGAATGTCGGAGACCCCGCTCGAGCTCAGTGCTCGAGCGGGGCCGTGGTCAGGGATGTGCTGACGTCAGTTCTGTCCGCCGCCACGGGTTCCCTGCCGGGCGTCGGTCATGGCGAAGCTCCCTGCCCGGTCATCGTCGTCATCGACATTCGCAACGCCCTCCGCTGAACTATCCGCTACCGAGCGTGAAGCTCTGGGAAGTCGAGGGCTGGCGAATCGTTTGCCCTCGCCGCGTCGAACGGCTCCTCGGGATGTCGAGATCCTCGAGTAGTCGTTGGGCGTTTTGTCACACCGATCGAGTTCATGGGTCAGTGTGTGGACGGTTCCTGTTCGACCTCGCGGCGGTCGTTGTCGGACCAGAGGGTGTGGAACGTGCCGTCCTTGTCGATGCGCTGGTAGGT
>NZ_QKLB01000023.1:0-42923 GCF_003224295.1 Curtobacterium sp. MCPF17_046
GACGTCGACGGGCGTGCCGTACAGGTCGCTGAGCACCTCGGCGCGGAGGACCTCGTCGGGAGCGCCGATCCGGAAGCGTCCGCCGGCGATGTAGAGCACCCGGTCGACGACGTCGAGGATGGGGTTGACGTCGTGGGTGACGAACAGCACCGCGGCGCCCTGCTGACGGCGCTGCCGGTCGATGAGCTCGGTGACACCGCGCTGGTGCCGGAGGTCGAGCGAGATGAGGGGCTCGTCGCACAGCAGGAGCGCGGGGTCGGCGGCGATCGCCTGGCCGACACGGGTGCGCTGCTGCTCGCCGCCGGACAGCTCGGCGACGGGTGCGTCGGCGAACTCGGTGGCACCGACCTCGTGGACGATCCGGTCGATGCGCTCGCGCTCGGCCTTCCGCTCGGGTCGGAGGCCCCAGCGGTGCCCGGTCACGCCCTGCGCGATCATGTCGCGGGCACGCAGGGGGGTGCCGGACTCCATGAGCCGCTGCTGCGGGATGTACCCGATCTTCCGGTGCCCACGGCGGACCGGTCGTCCGAGGAAGGCCATCGAGCCGCTCGTCAGACGCTGCTGGCCGAGCACGGTCCGGAGCAACGAGGTCTTGCCCGCACCGTTCGGCCCGAGGACCGCGACGAACTCACCCGGTGCCACGTGCAGGTCGAGGCCGTCCCAGAGCGCGCGGCTCCCGTACGACAGCCCGGCCTGGCGGAGCGCGAGCACAGCGGGACCGCCACTGCGCGCGGCAGTGGCGGTCCGGTTCGGCTCCTGGACCGTCGTCACTTCGTCAGTGCCGCCTGCACCGCGTCGATGTTCGCCTGCTGCCACGAGACGTAATCCTCCCCCTTCGGGAGCGTCTCCGTCACACCGACCACCGGGACACCGGCGTCCTCGGCGGCCTTCTGGACCTGTTCGGTCTCCGGGCTGGAGGTCTGCTCGTTGACGGCCAGGAGCTCCGCACCGCCGTCCGTGAAGAGCTTGAGCGTGTCGTTGAGCGCTGCCGGCGGGACGTCGTCGCCCTCCTCGATCGCCTCGGAGAAGTCGCCGGGGGTCACGTTGTCGAGGCCCATCGCGTCGAACAGGTAGCCCGGCACCGGCTCGGTGTAGGCGACCTTGTCCCCGTCGACCGTCCGCGCGATGTCGGCGGTCTGCGACTCGAGGTCCTGCAGCTTCTCGGTGAGTGCGTCGGCGTTCGTGGCGAACGTGCTCTTGTCCGCCCCGTCGAGGTCGCTGAGGCGCTTCGCGACCTCGTCGACGAGCTTCACCATGGCCGGGTAGCTGTAGAACACGTGCTCGTTGAACTCGTCGGAGCCGCCCGAGTCGAGCCCGGAGACGTCGACGGCGTTGATCATGTCGGCCTCCGTGTTCGACGACTTCGCGAGCGTCGTCATGAAGTCGTCGTAGCCGCCGCCGTTCTCGATGAGCAGGTCGGCCTTGGACACGGCGAGCTGCGTCTTCGCGCTCGACTCGAACGAGTGCGGGTCCTGGGACGGGTCCTCGAGGATGCTCGTCACGTCGACGTGGTCGCCGCCGATCGTCTCGACGATCGAGCCGTAGACGTTCGTCGAGGCGACGACGCGGATCGTGCCGTCGCTGCTGTCGTCGGAGGGCGTGGAGGAGGTGGCGCAGCCGGTCAGGGCGAGCGCGGCGGCGCCGACGACGAGCGGCAGGGCGAGGAGGCGGCGGGAGTGCATGGGGAGGACGCTAGCGCCAGGTGATAACGATTGTCAAAAGCGCGAGCACCGGGCAGTCCTCGGACCGACGGGAGGCCCGTCACCAGCTGGTGACGGGCCTCCCGGTGGGCGGTCCCGACGGCTACGGCTTGGTCGCCGCGTCGATCGAGTTCTCGGCGATCGTGTCCTCCTCGCGCCCCGGGGTGCGGAGGTTCCACTTCTTGATCACGAAGCTGAAGAGGAAGTAGTAGACGACCGCGTACGCCAGGCCGATCGGGATGAGCCAGATCGCCCCGTCCGCCTTGCCGAAGTTGAGCACGTAGTCGATCGCCCCCGCCGAGAACGAGAACCCGTCGTTGATGCCGAGGGCGTTCACCAGCGCGAGCGAGGTCCCGGTGAGCACCGCGTGGATGACGTAGAGCGGGAACGCCACGAACATGAAGGAGTACTCGAGCGGCTCGGTGATGCCGGTGACGAACGACGTCAGCGCGGCCGAGAGCATGATGCCGCCGACGAGCTTGCGGTTCTGCGGCTTGGCGTTCCGCCAGATCGCCAGGGCCCCGGCCGGGAGCGCGAACATCATGATCGGGAAGAAGCCGGTCTGGAAGATGCCCGCCGTCGGGTCGCCCGCGAGGAAGCGCGGGATGTCGCCGTGGACGATCGTGCCGTCGGCGCCGGTGAAGCTGCCGAGCTGGAACCACGGGAAGAAGTTGAGCAGCTGGTGCAGGCCGATCGGGATGAGCATGCGGTTGACGAACCCGAACACGCCACCACCGAGGACGGCGTTGTCCGCGACGGTCTGCCCGGCCCAGGTGAGCGCGATGTCGAAGTACCGGTAGAAGAACGACATGACCACGGCGATGACCAGTGCGGCGGCGGCGGTCAGGATCGGCACGAGACGACGGCCCGAGAAGAACCCGAGGAAGTCGGGCATCTTCGTCCGGTGGAAGCGCTGCCAGAGGACCGCGGAGACGAGGCCCATCACGATGCCGCCGAGGACACCGAAGTTGATGGTGGCCTGGTTGCCGTTCGCGTCCTCGACACCGGCGAGCACGATCGGCGACATGGCCGCGAACACCTGGTACATGACCATGTAGCCGACGACCGCGGCGAGTGCCGTCGTGCCGTCCGACTTCTTCGCCCAGCCGATCGCGATGCCGACCGCGAAGAGCAGCGGGAGCCAGGTGAAGACACCGTTGCCCGCCGCGGCGATGATCGTCGCGCCCTGCTCGAAGCCCGGGATGGCGCCGAGCATGTCGGACTGACCGAGGCGGAGGAGGATGCCGGCCGCGGGCATGACCGCGATCGGGAGGAGCAGACTGCGGCCGAGCCGCTGGGCGTTGGCGAAGAGCTTGCTCTGCTTCTTCGGCGTCTTCTTCTCCGGCACGTCCGTGGGGGCAGCGGTGCTCATCGGCGGTCCTCTCGTCATCGGGTGGAGCTGGTCGGGGTGAGTTGAGTCGTGTGGTCGGCGCAGGTACCCTCGGCAGTGTCGCCAGGTCCGGTCCTGTCCGGTCATGACCAGTTCGTAGTGTCGATGACCACGACGGTCGTGTCAACCTGTGAGCGAACCCGTAACGAGGAGGAAACAGATGGCCGACATCAAGGCAGCCGACATCATCGCCGCACTCGGCGGAACCGACAACATCGACGAGGTCGAGGGCTGCATCACCCGCCTCCGCGTCGAGGTCGAGGACGGCGACCTGGTCGACAAGGACGCCCTCAAGGCCGCCGGCGCCCAGGCCGTCGTCGGAGGCGGCACCGGCTGGCAGGTCATCGTCGGCCCGATCGCGGACAACCTCGCGCAGGACATCCAGGACGAACTGTGACGGTCGTCCGCACGCCGTTCGCCGGACCGGTCGTCGCACTCGCCGACGTGCCGGACCCGGTGTTCGCCGAGCAGCTCGTCGGCGCGGGTGTCGCGGTCGATCCCTCCGCCGTGACCGGCCCGGTCACCGCCGTCGCCCCGGTCGACGGGACCATCGTCAAGCTGCACCCGCACGCGTTCGCCCTGCAGGGTGCGGCCGGGACCGACGTCCTCGTGCACGTCGGCATCGACACGGTCAAGCTCAAGGGCAAGGGCTTCGAGCTGCTCGCCGCCGAGGGCGACACCGTCGCGGCCGGCGACCCCGTCGTGCGCTTCGTCCCGTCGGCGATCATCGCCGCGGGCTACTCCCCGGTCGTGCCGGTCGTCGTGCTCGGGTCCACGCCGGACTCGGTCCCGCAGGACACCGTCGGCAGCGACGTCGCCGCCGGGGACGGGCTGTTCGAGGTCTGACGGCCGGTCAGGCGATCGCCCGCGCGGCCGTCACCTCCATCTGCACCCGGTACCGGTCCGACCGGTACCAGCTGCGCGCGTGCTCGACCGGCCGGGTGCCCGAGTAGGACACCCGGTCGAACTCGAGCAGGGGCGCTCCGGTCCGTGTGCCCAGGAGCGTCGCGATCTCGTCCGCGGCCGGGTTCGCCGCGACCGTCTGCTGCGCCCGGTCGATCGGGTGCCCGTACACGTCGGCGGCGATCGAGTACACCGAGCCCGACAGGTCGTGGTCGAGCAGGCCGGGGAAGACCGCCGCGGCGAGCCAGGCGTCGTCGACGGAGACGGGCGCACCGTCCGCCATCCGCAGTCGCTTGAGGTGGTACGCGGCCTCGCCCTCGGCCAGCCGGAGCGCGGCGACCGTCGCGGCCGGCGGTACCCGCTCCTCGCGGACCAGCACCACCGTCGTCGGCACGTGCCCCATCGCCCGCATCTCCTCGGTGAACGAGGCGAGGTGCAGCGTCGACTGCATCGGACGGTGCGCGACGAAGGTGCCCTTGCCGCGGACGCGCTCGAGGTGCCCCTCGTTCACGAGCTGCCCGAGGGCCTCCCGGACCGTGATGCGGGAGACGCCGTACTCGGCGATGAGCTGGCGCTCCGAGGGGATCGCGGCACCGGGCGCCAGTCGCGTGTTGATGAGGTCGAGCAGGATCCGCCGCAGCTGCTGGTGCTTCGGTTCAGCACCCTCGGTGATGCGGCGGGACAAGCGGGCTCCTCGGGCTGCGGCGGTGGTCCTGTGCGGACATGACCAGTCCCTCCACAGTACCGTCCGACGCTGCACGGTCCAACGGAGCCCGGCCGGCGGCGGCACGGTCGACGAGAGGCACGGTCGACGAACGGCGCGGTCGACGAAGGGCACGGTCGGCAGAGGCGCCGTGCGGTCGGACGCGTGACCGCGGCACCGCGGCACCGCGGCACCGCGGCACCGCGGCACCGCTACGCGTTGGCGATGAGCCAGTCGAGCTGTTCCCGCGTCAGCTCGCGGTCGCTCCACGCCTGGCACTCCACGTCGTCCGACCCGGCGGCCGCCGACGGACCCTGCCACACCTGCGTCAGCCCGACGCGGGTCAGCACCCGAGCCGAGGCGGGGTTGTTCGTGAGCACCCTGCCCGTGACCGGGAGCTCGGGGCGCACGTCGCGCGCCGCGTCCACCGCAGCCCGTGCGAGCTCGGTCGCGTAGCCGTGCCCGTGGTGTTCCGGGGCGAGCCGGTACCCGAGGTTCCACACGCCGCCGGCGGTGCGGTCGACCCCGCCGAGCCCGATGAAGGCGCGGGAGTCCGCCGCACGCGCGACCCACGAGCCGAGCCCGTACCGCACCCGACCGCCGATCTTCCGCTGCACGAGGTCCTCGGTCTGGGCCCGGGAGGTGTGCCGTCCGGCGGGGAGGTGCGTCCAGGTGCGGGCGTCCGAGAAGAGCTCGTGCACCGCGTCGATGTCCGCGGGCGTCACGGGGGTGAGCACCAGGCGACCCGTCCGGATCTCCTGCTGCGGGACGAGCAGCTGGTGGACCATGGCTCGATCTTCCCCCGCGCCGCCGACAACGGCGAGGACGGCACACCGGGACCGCGCGACCCGGACCACGTCGACCGGTCCGGCCGGGACGGAGCGGGGTCGCGCTCCGGTGTCCGGGACGTCAGTCCAGCAGGAGCGCCGGCTCCTCGAGGACCGAGGCGACGTCGTGCACGAACCGCGAGGCCACGTCGCCGTCCACCACACGGTGGTCGAACGAGGCGCCGATCGTCGTCACCATGCGCGACCGCACGTCCCCGTCGACGACCCACGGCTTCGGCTTGATCGTGCCCATGGCGACGATGGCGACCTCGCCCGGGTTGAGGATGGGCGTACCGGTGTCCATGCCGAAGACCCCGATGTTCGTGATCGTGATCGTGCCGTCGGCCATCTGCGCGGGGCTCGTCTTGCCGTCACGCGCGGTCAGGGTCATCTCCTCGATCGCCTTGGCGAGCTCGAGGAGCGACATGTCCTGCGCGTCCTTGATGTTCGGCACGAGGAGCCCGCGCGGGGTGGCCGCGGCGAACCCGAGGTTCACGAAGTGGTGGACGATGATCTCGCGGTCGGTCCACGACGAGTTCACCGAGCGGTTGCGCCGGACGGCCCAGATCACGGCCTTCGCCATGACGAGCAGCGGGGACACCTTCACCCCGGCGAACGTCGGCGACTCCTTGAGGCGCTTGACGAACTCCATCGTGCGGGTCGCGTCGACGTCCACGAAGAGCGACACGTGCGGCGCGGTGAACGCCGAGGTCGTCATCGCGGTCGCGATGGCCTTGCGGACGCCCTTCACCGGGATGGTCTCCTGGCGGACACCGCCCCACTCCGGCGTCTCGATGTTGCGGAACACGCTGGCCTGCTTCGCGTGCCGGATCACGTCGTCCCGCGTGACCTCGCCGGCGAGCCCGGTGGGGACGACCGTCGTCAGGTCGACGTCCAGGTCCTTCGCGAGCTTCCGGATCGGCGGCTTCGCCATGACCTGCAGCGCCGAGCCGCTCGGCATCGTCGGGCGGGCGGGGCGCCGACCCTGCGCGGCGACGGCGTCGGCGGTCGTGGCCTCGCCGTCGTCGGTCACCAGGTCGAGGTCGGCCTCCCGACTGGAGGCCCGGCTCGCCTGCGCCGCGGCCGCTGCGGCCCGGCGGGCACCCGGCTTGCGGCGGGACGGTGCGGAGGTCGCGGACCCGTAGCCGACGAGGACGGCGCCGGAGCCCTCGTCCGTGCCGACCACGCCGGCGTCGACGGCGACCTGTGCGGGCGCAGCGGGGGCCGTCGGTGCGGCGGCGGAGGCCGGGGCAGCGGCGGGCGCGGGGACGGCGGCGGTCTGTGCCGGCGCAGCGGAGGCCGGCGCGGGAGCCGGTGCGGCCGGAGCGGGCGTCTGCGCGACGGTGGCTGCGTCGGCGACGGGTGCCGATCCTCCCGGCACGCCCGCGGCTCCGTCGGACTCGACGCGGATGATCGGCTTGCCGACCTCCACCGTGTCGCCCTCGGCGACGAGCAGCCCGGTCACGGTGCCGGAGAACGGCGACGGGAGCTCGACGAGCGACTTCGCGGTCTCGATCTCGACGAGCACCTGGTCCACGGCGATCTCGTCGCCGGGGGCGACGCGCCACTGGACGATCTCGGCCTCGGTCAGGCCCTCCCCCACGTCGGGCAGGGGGAATTCGGCGACGGCCACGTCGGCTCCTTCAGCAGGGTTCGTTCGTACGGGTGCGGTGCGGGTCAGTAGGCGAGGGCGCGGTCGACGGCCTCGAGGACGCGGTCGGCGTCCGGCAGGTGGAAGTGCTCGAGCTTGGACTGCGGGAACGGGACGTCGAACCCGGACACCCGCAGCGGCGGTGCCTGCAGCGTGTAGAACGCCCGCTCGGCGACGGTCGCGGCGATCTCGCTGCCGACGCTGATGAAGCCCGAGTCCTCCTGCGCGATGACCAGGCGACCGGTCTTGCGCACCGAGGCGAGCAACGGCTCCCAGTCGATCGGCGAGATCGAGCGGAGGTCGACGACCTCGCAGCTCGTGCCCTCGGCCTCGGCGATGTCGGCGGCCTGCATGAGCGTCGCGACCATCGCACCGTGACCGACGAGCGTGACCTCGGTGCCGGTGCGGGCGACGCGGGTCGTGTGCATCGGCACGTGGCCGTCGACGAGGTCGACCTGCCCCTTCGGCCAGTAGCGCGACTTCGGCTCGAAGAACACCACCGGGTCCTTCGACGCGATGGCCTCCTGGATCATCCAGTAGGCGTCGTTCGGGGTGCTCGGGCTCACGACGCGCAAGCCCGGGGTGTGCGCGAAGTACGCCTCCGGGCTCTCCTGGTGGTGCTCGATCGCGCCGATGTGACCGCCGTAGGGGATGCGGATGACGATCGGCAGCGACATGTGCGCCGGCAGGCGGTTCGCCATCTTCGCGAGCTGCGAGGTGATCTGGTTGAACGCCGGCCAGACGAAGCCGTCGAACTGGATCTCGATCACCGGACGGTAGCCGCGCAGGGCGAGTCCGATCGCGGTGCCGACGATGCCGGACTCCGCGAGCGGGGTGTCCCGCACACGGTCGGCGCCGAAACGGTCCTGCAGGCCCTCGGTGATGCGGAAGACGCCGCCGAGACGGCCGATGTCCTCGCCCATCAGCAGGACCTTGTCGTCCGCCTCCATCGCCTTCGCCAGGCCGGCGTTCAGCGCCTTGGCCATCGGGAGGGTCGGCGTCGGGTCCGCGGGGACCTCGCCGGCGCCCGGGTGCGCGCGCAGCGTGTAGTCGAAGAGCTGCTCGGTCGTGCTCATGCGTGGGCTCCTGCGTCCTGGCCGGCCTCGTAGTCCCGGAGCCATGCGCGCTGCTCGTCGATGCGCGGGTGCGGCTCCCGGTACACGTTGTCGAACATCGCTTCCATCGGCGGGTCCTGGAGGGCGTTCGTGCGGGTGCGCACGTCGACGGCGATCTGCTCGCCCTCGGCGTCGAACTCCGCGAACTGGGCGTCGGTGGCGCCACGGCTGCGGAGGTACGCCTCGGACCGGGTGATCGGGTCGCGGGCGACCCAGCCGGCGAGCTCGTCGTCGGCACGGTACCGGGTCGGGTCGTCCGAGCTCGTGTGCGCGCCGATGCGGTAGGTGTCCGCCTCGACGAACGCCGGGCCCTGCCCGGTCCGGGCGTGCTCGGTCGCGATGACGCTGGCCGCGTACGAGGCCAGCACGTCGTTGCCGTCCACACGGATGCTCGGGATGCCGAAGCCGCGCGGCCGGTCGACGAGCGGGGTCGGCGACTGCACCGACACCGGCACCGAGATGGCCCAGTGGTTGTTCTGCAGGAAGAAGACGACCGGGGCGGTGTGCGACGCGGCGAACACGTACGCCTCGTTCACGTCACCCTGGCTGGTCGCGCCGTCGCCGAAGTACACGATCGAGCACTCGTCGACCGTCGGGTCGCCCGTGCCGACGACGCCGTCGAGCGCCTGGCCCATCGCGTAGCCGGTGGCGTGCAGCGTCTGCGCGCCGATGACGAGCGTGTAGACGTGCGTGTTGCCGCGCTCGTCCGGGTCCCAGTTGCCGTGGGCCTGCCCGCGGAAGAGCGAGATGATCTCCATCGGGTCGACCCCGCGCTGCAGGACGACGGCGTGCTCGCGGTACGACGGGAAGACGTGGTCCTGCGGGCGGAGCGCGAACGCGGAACCGACCTGCGCCGCCTCCTGCCCGTGGCTCGGCGCCCAGAGCCCGAGCTGACCGGTGCGCTGCAGGTTCGCGGCGGCGTGGTCGAAGCGTCGGGTGAGCACCATCTGACGGTGCATGGCGAGGAGGGTCTCGTCGGGGAGGGCCTGTGCGACGGCGGCGAGTTCGGCGTTCTCGTCGGTCTCCACGAACCGGCCCTCGGGGTCGAGGAGCTGGACGGGGGTCGTCGCAGGAGCCGCGGCGCGGAACAACATGTCGGTCAGCGTACCGGCCGGTCCGAAGCCCCCGTTGTGAGACGTCCCACAACGGCACCCGTGGTTTCGAGGAGCTTTGCGACAGCCTCGTGCTCGCCGATCGAGACACGGATGCCCTCGGGCGCGAAGGCCCGGACGATGAGCCCGGCGTGCTCGAGGGCCTCGGCCACGACCGCCGTGTGCTCGCCCGTCGGCAGCCACACGAAGTTGCCCTGCGCCTCCGGCACGTCCCAGCCCTGCGCGAGCAGCCCCGCGCGGATCCGGTCCCGTCGATCGGCGAGCTCGGCGACCCGCTCGAGCAGCTCGCCCTCGCGCTCCAGACTGGCCAGCGCGGCCGCCTGACCCTGCGCCGTCACGGACAGCGGGATGGCGCACGCACGGACGGCGTCGAGGACGTATGCCGGTCCGAGTGCGTACCCGACCCGGAGGCCCGCGAGGCCGTACGCCTTGGAGAAGGTCCGGAGCACCACGAGGTTCGGGTACCGCTCGAGCAGCGCAGGACCGCGGACGGCGTCCACGTCGGTGACGAACTCGGCGTACGCCTCGTCGAGCACCACGAGCACCGAGGACGGCACCTGCGCCATGAACGACTCGAACTCCGCCCCGGTGACGATCGGTCCCGTGGGGTTGTTCGGGGTGCACACGAGCACCATGCGCGTCCGCTCGGTGACCGCCGCCGCCATCGCGTCGAGGTCGTGCCCGCCGTCGGGCCGGTTCGGCACCTGCACGCTCGTCGCGCCGGCGACCGTGACGACGCCCGGGTACGCCTCGAAGGAGCGCCAGGCGTAGACGACCTCGTCGCCGGGGCCGGAGGTGGCCTTCGCCAGCTCGTGCAGGATCGCGACGCTGCCGGGGGCGACGTGCACCTCGTCGACCGTGACGCCGAACCGGTTCGCGAGCACCGCCCGGACGGCGAGCGCGGTGGCGTCCGGGTAGCGGTTGTACGACGTCTGCGCCTGCACGGCCTCGACCACGCCGGGCAGCGGCGGGAAGGGGTTCTCGTTGCTCGAGAGCTTGAGGGCGTCCGGCGCGGCCTGGCGTCCCTGCTTGTAGGGCGGGAGGACCGCGATCTCGGGTCGGATGTGGACGGGCTGGTCGGTCACCGGGTCAGGCTAACGGGCACGACCGCGATGCTGCGTCCTCCGGGCGTCGGATGTGGACGGGCTGGTCGGTCACCGGGTCAGGCCAACGGGCAGGACCGCGATGCTGCGTCCTCCGGGCGTCGGATGTGGACGGGCTGGTCGGTCACCGGGTCAGGCCAACGGGCAGGACCGCGATGCTGCGTCCTCCGGGCGTCGGATGTGGACGGGCTGGTCGGTCACCGGGTCAGGCCAACGGGCAGGACCGGCATCATGGGTGCATGCGGTTCATCGTCCGGCTCGTCGTCAACGCCGTCGCCCTGTGGCTCACCACGCTCGTCGTCGCGGGGGTGTCCGTCGACGCCTTCGGGGACGCCGGCCCCGTCGAGACCGTCCTGACCTACCTGCTCGTCGCGTTCGTCTTCGGCATCGTGAACGCCGTCATCGGCACGCTCATCCGGATCGTGGCGTTCCCGCTCTACGTGCTGACGCTCGGGCTCATCTCGTTCGTCGTGAACGGCGTCCTGCTGCTCATCGTCGCGGGGGTGTCCACCGCGCTGGGCTTCGGCCTGTCGGTGGAGTCCTTCGGCTGGGGCATCGTCGGCGCCTTCGTGCTCGCGGTGTGCTCCTGGCTGGTCGGACTCGTCGCCCGCCCGGTGCTCGGCGGTCGCGGTCGCGCCTGACGGACGGGCGTCGCGTCCGCACCCCGGCTGCGCCATGATGTGCACATGACCATGGACGCCGGCGCCCCGTCGCCCTTCCGTGTCTCCTTCGTCTGCAGCGGCAACATCTGCCGGTCCCCCATGGCCGAGATCGTCTTCGCGCAGGTCGCCGCCGACGCGGGCATGGCGGACCGGTTCGTGGTCGTGTCCGCGGGCACCGGGGACTGGCACGTCGGCGAACCCGCCGACGAGCGCACGATCGCAGCGCTCGCGGCACGCGGATACGATGGCAGCAGGCATCGCGCCCGTCAGTTCGACCCGGACCGGTTCCCGGACCTCGACCTGGTGGTCGCACTCGACCGCTCCCACGAACGCATCCTGCGCTCGTGGGCCCCGACCATGGACGACGCCGCCAAGGTGACGCTCCTGTTGCGGTACGACGACGCCTGGCCCCAGCAGGCCGACGTGCCGGACCCGTACTACGCGGACCGACACGAGTTCGACCGGGTGCTCAGCACGGTCGAACGGGCCTGCCGGGCGCTCTTCCACCAGCTCGAGCCGGCAGTCCGCCAGGGAGCCCCATGACCCCCCTTCCCCCGCAGCCGATCAGCCCGCTCGACGGGCGCTACTACCCGATCGTGCACACGGTGGGCGAGCACCTGTCCGAGGCCGGTCTCAACCGTGCCCGGATCCGGGTCGAGGTCGAGTGGCTCGTGTTCCTCACCGACCACGCGATGTTCACCACCTCGCCGCTCTCGGTCGACGACAAGGCCGCCCTCCGCGCGATCGTCGACGACTTCGGGCAGGCCCAGATCGCGGAGCTCGCCGAGATCGAGGCGACGACCCGTCACGACGTCAAGGCGGTCGAGTACTTCGTCCGCCGTCGACTCAGCGACCTCGGCCTCGACGCCGTCGCCGAGCTCACCCACTTCGCGGCGACGAGCGAGGACGTCAACAACCTGTCGTACGCCCTCACCGTGCGCGACGCCGTCGAACACGTCTGGCTGCCGTCCGCCCGTGCGGTCGTGGAGCGCCTGCGCGAGATGGCCACGAGCCTCCGCGCCGTCCCGATGCTCTCGCACACGCACGGCCAGCCCGCGACGCCGACCACCCTCGGCAAGGAGATCGCGGTCGTGGTCTACCGGCTGGAGCGGATCCTGTCGCAGGTCGAGCGGGGCGAGTACCTCGGCAAGTTCTCCGGCGCGACCGGGACGTTCTCCGCGCACCTGGCCGCGGACCCCGAGGCCGACTGGCCCGCGCTGTCCCGGGAGTTCGTCGAGGGCCTCGGCCTGACGTGGAACCCGCTGACCACGCAGATCGAGTCGCACGACTGGCAGGCCGAGCTGTACGACCGGGTCCGCCACGCGAACCGGATCCTGCACAACCTGGCGACCGACGTGTGGACCTACATCTCGATGGGGTACTTCACGCAGATCCCGGTGGCCGGCGCCACGGGGTCGTCGACGATGCCGCACAAGATCAACCCGATCCGGTTCGAGAACGCCGAGGCGAACCTCGAGATCTCGTCGGCGCTGTTCTCGACGCTGTCCGAGACCCTCGTCACGAGCCGCCTGCAGCGTGACCTGACCGACTCGACCACGCAGCGGAACATCGGCGTCGCGTTCGGGCACTCGCTCCTGGCGCTCGACAACCTGCGCCGTGGGCTCGGCGAGATCGCGGTCAACGAGACCCGTCTGGCCGAGGACCTCGACGGCAACTGGGAGGTGCTCGCGGAGGCGATCCAGACCGTCATCCGCGCCGAGGTCACCGCCGGGCAGTCCGACATCGAGGACCCGTACGCGATGCTCAAGGAGCTCACGCGCGGCAAGCGGATCGGACGCGACGACCTGGTCGCATTCGTGAACGGCCTGGACATCTCGGACGGCGCGAAGGCCCGGCTGACGAACCTGACGCCGGCCGGCTACACGGGCCTGGCGGACGAGCTGGTCGACCACCTGGACGTCTGAGCCGCACAGCGTCGCGACGGCGGCGGGTCGCACCGGTGCGTCCCGCCGCCGTCGTCGTCTCCGCGGTCGGACGGGAGGCCCGGCACGGCAGTGCCGACCCGTCGCCTTCACGGGGCAGTGCTGACGCGCCCGCTCGCTCGACAGGATGGACCCCGACCCCGTGCTCCGCTCCCGCATCGCCGCAGCCGCCGGTCTCGGGGAACGTCTCCTCCGCCACAACAGCACGACCGCGCGGTCCCACCACCTCAGGTGGTGACGTCCGTCGCTCCGGCGACCAGGGCCTCCAGGACGACGCGCACCGCCGGTCGGACCGCTCGGTCCGGCCGCACGAGCGCCTCGATCCGCCGTCCGGCGCGCACGTCGGCGAGGGTGGCGAGGTGGAACCGTCCGGGTGCGCGCGTCCGTGAGGTGTACCGCGGGACGAGCGCGATGCCGTGTCCGGCTGCGACGAGGTTCTCGATGACCGGCAGGTGGATCGTGCGGAACGCGACCGACGGCGGTGCATCCGAGGCCGCGGCCATGGCGGTGAGCACGCGGTCGATCGGGTAGTCCTCCGGGACGCCGATCCAGGTCTCGCCGAGGACGTCCTCGATCCCCACGCGTTCCCGGCCCGCGAGGGGGTGGTCGAGCGGCAGGGCGACGTCGAGCGGTTCCCGGAGCAGCGCGACGGTCTCCACCGCGGGACGGTCGGCACGGCGCGCCCCGTCGGGCCGGTGACCGATGACGACGTCGTGGTCGGCGGTGAGCGGGGCGAACTCCCCCTCGCTGACGTCGACGTCGGAGAGTTCGAGGGCGATGCCCGGGTGCTCGCGCATCCGCGTCAGGAGCCCGGGCAGCAGCAGTTCCGCGGCCGAGGGGAACACCGCGAGGTCGACGGTCCCGGTGGCACCGGCGAGGTGTTCGGCCCAGGCGGACTCGACGGTGGCGAGGGCGGTGGCGACGCCGGTGGCCATCCCGGCCAGGACACGACCGTGCTCGGTGAGCCGCACCCCACGCCCGACGCGCTCCACGAGCGGCACCCCGGCCTGGCGCTGCAGCGTCCGGAGCTGCTGTGACACCGCACTCGGTGTCCGGTGCGTGGCGGCGGCGACCGCGGTCACGCTCCCGCGTTCGGCGAGCTCGCGGAGGACCGGCAACAGGGCGATGTCGAACCCGACCATGCAGGGACCCTACAACGATCCTGTCGGAACGTACGCTGGTGCTACTGCTTCAGGTGCGGGACGATCATCCGGTGCTGTTCCGCGATCGCATCCTCGCCCTCGTCGTCGCCGTCGCCTGGGGTCTGAACTTCCCGGCGACCGCGATCGCCCTCGAGCACTTCCCGCCGTTCCTGCTCGCCGCGGTGCGCTTCACACTGCTCGCCGTGCCGACCCTGCTGTTCGTGCCGCGGCCGCAGGTGCCGTTCCGGTGGATCCTCCTCGTCGGCTCGACGCTCGGCGTCGTGCAGTTCGCGTTCCTCTACCTGGGCATGTCGGCCGGGATGCCCTCGGGGCTGGCGTCGCTCGTCATCCAGGCCGCGGCGCCCTTCACCGTCGTGCTCGCCGGGGTCCTGCTCCGCGAACGCCTGACCACCCGGCAGGTCGTCGGCGTGAGCATCGCCGTCGCCGCGCTCGGCGTCATCGCGGTGCACCGGGCGCAGACGGCCGCGCTGCTCCCCGTCGTCCTCGTGCTCCTGGGGGCGATCGGGTGGGCGACGGGCAACGTGGCGACGCGCCGGACGGGACCGGTGAACCCGCTGCACCTGACGCTCTGGTGGGCGGTCGTCCCGCCGATCCCGATGGCCGTGCTGTCGTTCGTGGTCGAGGGTCCGGAACGGATCGGGCAGGCACTGGGCACCGCGTTCACGCTCGAGGCGCTGCCGGCCGACCTCGGCGTCCTGTACATCGTCGTCGCGGCGAGCCTGGTGGGCTACGGCATCTGGTCGCGGTTGATGGGGAAGTACCCGTCGAGCACGGTCGCGCCGTTCTCGATGCTCGTGCCGGTCGTCGGGGTGCTCGCGTCCTGGGCGGCCTTCGGCGAGGTGCCCGATGCGGTCGAGGCCGTGGCCGGGGCGGTCGTGGTCGCGGCGGTGCTGTGGTCCTCGCGCCCGCCGCGGACCGGCCTGGCCGTCGGGACGCCGCCGGGTGCTCGGGACGCCGCGGGGCCCGGCGGCGTCCCGAGGGCGTCCGGGCGTCCTGCGCAGACGGGGGCGTCCCGGCCCGACTCCGGCTCCGCGCCCGGCTCCGGGCCCGCCGCCCCGGTCAGCCCCGGTGCTGGCGTCGCTCCGTGATGATCCCGGCGAGCGCGCCGCGGAGGTGCGGGTACCGGAACTCGTAGCCGGCCTGCACGAGCCGGGTCGGCACCACCCACCGGCTCTTCAGCACGAGTTCGGTCTCGGTGCGGATCGCGAACGCCCCGAGCTCCAGCATCCACCGCCACGTCGGCAGTCCGAAGCGGCGCCCCACGGCGTCCCGGATCGTCGCCATCACCGTGCGGTTGTCGGACGGGTTCGGGCTCGTCACGTTCACCGGGCCGTCGAGGTCCTCGTGGTCGCGGACGAACCGGATCGCGCCGAGGACGTCCTCGATGTGCACCCAGCTGAAGCGCTGCCGACCGTGGGTGTGCCGGTCGTGGTGGTACGTCCCCGCGGCCAGGCGCGCCCTGGTGGGGAACCACGGCCCGTCGTACTGGGGTCCGCCCAGGCCGGCCTGCGCGAGGCGGAGCAGGGGGACGAGGGCGCTGCCGTCGCCGAACACGATCGCCATCCGGAGCGCCACGCGGCGGGTGCTCGGCAGGTCGGTGCGGAACAGGGCGTCCTCCCACGCGCGGGCGACACCGACGGAGAAGCCCTCGCCGAGCTCCCCGGTCTCCTCGTCCTGCGGGCGGTCGTCGGCGTGCCGGTAGATGGTCGCGGTGGACGCGTTCACCCACAGCGGCGGCGGGTGCTCGGCGGTCCGGATGGCCTCGGCCAGTTCGAGCGTGGTGTCGACCCGGGAGCGCAGGATCTCCGCACGGTTGCGGCGCCCGTACCGGCAGTCGACGCTCTTGCCCGCCATGTTCACCACGAGGTCGGCGCCGTCGACGAGCTCGCGGATCCGCAGGGTGTTCCCCCAGACGGCGTCGCCGGTGCGACCGACCGTGACGACCTCGTAGCCCTCGTCGCGGAACGCTTCCTGCAGGTACCGGCCGACGAACCCGCTCGCCCCCGCCACCACCACGCGTCGCTGCTGACCGCTCATGCTGTCCTCCTGCTCCCGGTCACTCGTCGGGTACGACGGCGTACCGGAACGCCCCCTCGTACCGGTACAGCGTGCCGAGCACCGGTGCGGAGAGCACCAGGGACACGCGCTGCACGTCGGCTTCGTCATCGAATCGTTCCGTGAGCTCGACCCGCGGTGCGACGCCGGCCGGAAGGCTCCACGCGCGTCCCAGCGCGCGCACCGACACGCGCGTGGAGACCAGGCGGAGCGCCCCGGCGTCGGGTCCGGTCGCCGGTACCTCCACCGTGAGCACCGCGCTCACCCGCCCGCGGGTGCCGAGGTGGTCGACGAGCCCCTCCGGCTCGGCGGTGATCGCGTCGACCATCGTCCGGTCTCCGGAGGCGAAGTGGAAGGTGCGGTGCGCACGCACCGCGGGACGCCCCTCCCGGCCGTCGGCCCGACCACGATCGGCGCGGGAGCTGCCGGACCGGTGGGCGTCGCGGCGGCCGGAGCCGGGTTCCTCGTCCGGCGCCGGGCCCCGGCCGACGCGGACCGGGCGGTTCTCGACGGTGAAGGGCACGTCGTGCTCCCAGACCGGGAACATCACCGCGTCCCGCGCGAAGACGGCGAGCACGAGCCACACCCAGCGGCGGGGCGTGCCGACGACGCGGAACGTGCCTGACCCGCGCCCGACGTACCCGGACGGGATCCGGCCGAAGTACGTGCGGAGACGCGGATGGAGCCGCGCGAGGACGTCGGCCGACGCGCTCAGCTCGTACGGCGATCCGCTCACGCTCCCGATCCTGGCACGCCATCGGACGGGGCTCCTACGATGGCGGTCATGGGACACGACCACGGCCACACGCACGGACACGCGTCCGAGCGTGCGCTGCTGATCGCGTTCTGCATCTCCGCCGGGATCCTGCTCGCCGAGGTCGTCGGCGCGGTCGTCACCGGCTCCCTCGCCCTGCTCGTCGACGCCGGGCACATGGTCGTCGACACCGGCGGACTGGGCATCGGCCTCGTCGCCACACGTCTGGCACGCCGGATCCCGACGGCCCGGCGCACGTGGGGGTACCAGCGGGCGGAGGTCCTCGGCGCGACCGCGCAGGCCGCGGTCCTGCTCGCGGTCGGCGTCTACGTGGTGATCTCCGCCGTGCAGCGGTTGTTCGTGCCCGAGGACATCGAGGCGGGGCCGCTGCTCGTCTTCGGGGTCGTCGGACTCGTCGGCAACCTCATCGCGTTCGCGGTGCTCGTGCGGGCGTCCGGCGAGGGCTTCACCTCGCGGGCGGCACGGCTCGAGGTCCTGAACGACACCCTCGGGTCCGTCGCCGTGATCCTGGCCGCGGTCGTGCTGTTCCTGACCGGCTGGCAACGAGCCGACTCGGTCGCGGCACTGCTCATCGGAGCGCTCATCCTGCCCCGGGCCGTGAAGCTCCTGCGCGAGACCGCCGACGTCCTGCTCGAGGCCACCCCGCGCGGACTCGACCTGGACGCGGTGCGCGGGCACATCCTCGAGCTCGACCACGTCATCGCGGTGCACGACCTGCACGCGACGCTCGTGTCGACCGGCGTCCCGAACCTCACCGCACACGTCGTGGTGGACGACCACTGCTTCACGACGGCGCACGCCCCCGCGATCCTCGACGAACTGCAGCAGTGCGTGGCGGAGCACTTCGACGTGCCGGTCGAGCACTCGACCTTCCAGCTCGAGCCGGCGTCACACCAGCGGCACGAGCACGAGGTGCACGCCTGATCCTCCCCCTGGTGCCCCCGGGCGTCAGCAGTCGGACTCGTCCGTCGGGTAGGCCGTGATGACCCGCTCGGTCGTCGCGGACACGATCACCTTGACGAAGCCGTCCGGGCTCGGCGCGCTGCCGTCGTCGAACCGCACGGGCGCGGCGTAGCAGACCTTGCCGTCGCCGGCGTCGACCGGCAGGCCCTTCTGCGGGTTCGTCACCGCGGTCCGCACGGCGGTGAGCATGGCGTCGTCCCAGTCGCGCGCGTCGGTGTGCCCGCGGAGGACGTCCTGCCAGTCGGCGGTGTGCCGCACCATGATGTGTTCGTACCCCTGCGCAGCGTCCCCGCACTGCAGGACGACGGTGCCGAGGGCGGCGGTGTCGTACGACGCGACCTCCGCACGGGTGTCGGTGCCGCAGCGGTCGAGCACCGCGGCGCCCGGCAGATCGGGTCCCCTCCGGGCGATGACCGCCACGCCGCCCGCGTCGCCCTCGCCGCCCTGCGTCGACTGCGGCTCGTCGGCGGTCGTGGACGCGGTCGCCGACGGTGCGGCGGAGAGGACGGCGTCGTCACCCTCCCGCGCGTTCGTCAGGGCGAAGCCGCCGACCACGAGGACGGCGGCGACCGCCGCGGCGATGCCGGTCAGCGTGGAACGCGGGCGCTTCTGGGCCATCGGGCCAGTATGCCGGAGGGGTGCGGGCCTCCCGGTCGGACCGGCGGGGCTGCTGCATCGCGGCGCGGTCGTCACGGTCGTCACGGTCGTCACGGTCGTCGGGACGCCGCGCGACCCCGCCCGACCCGGGCGACGCCGACGTGGCGAGCGGCGCCGGACCGGGGGCGGCGTCTCGCGGCGGTCAGGCGCGCGCGGCCAGCCGTCCGCCCGCGACGATCGCGAGCACGGAGACGAGCACCACGTACCCGATGAGGACCGGCAGGGTGGGCAGGACGAGCAGTGCGGCGCCGACCGCGACGACCGGGATCGTGAGCCCGGCGTAGGCGATGAGGAACGTCGCGGCGAGGACGCCGCCGCGCTCCTCGGGGCCGACGAGGGCTCCGGCGCTGCCGATCGAGGCGCGGAACAGCAGACCCACACCGGCACCGGCGACGACCCCGCCACCGATGAACCCGGCGACCTGCAGCACCACCGCCGAGACCGCGAGGACCGCGAGACCGCCGACGAGCAGGCCGACACCGAGGCGGATCTGCCTGCGCTGCGGGAGCGCGGCGAACACGATCTGCGACAGGGCACTCGCGGCGAAGACCCCGAAGGTCGTGGCGCCGGCGGCCAACCGGTCGGTGACGTGGAACGTCGTCCCGAGGAACGTCGGCGCGACGGAGGTGAACAGCCCCTGCACCGCGAGGGCGGCGAAGGCCCCGGTGCCGGCGGCCCAGAACGCGGCGCTCTGGCCCTCCGGAGCCTGCAGGCGCTGCGGGTGGTACGGCACGGGCTCGGCCGGACGGTCGACGGTCTCCGGGACGGCCAGCACGACGACGAACGCGACCGCCAGGGCGACGACGAACACGACGTAGGGCACCATGAGCGGCTGACCGACGAACTCCGCGAGGGCACCACCGACGAGGGCGCCCAGCGACAGGCCGCCGAGGTTGACGACGCCCGCGGCGACGCTGGCGCCCTTCGCCGAGGACTCGTCGCCGGTGGCCCGCACCTTGAGCTCCCCGAGGTGTGCGGTCGCCGTCGCGGTCAACGTGCCGACACCCAGTCCGGTGACGAGTCGCGCCACGATCAGACCGGTGACGTCGTTCCAGAGGAGGAACAGCACCGCGGCGACGAGCTCCAGCGCCACGGACACGAGGATGAGCGGACGACGCCCGTGCACGTCGCTGAGGTGTCCGGCGAGCCAGAGGGAGCCGACGACGCCCAGACCGTACGCGGCGAAGACGACGGTCGTCGTGAACGTCGGGAAGCCGTCGCGCGCCTGGTAGATGACGTAGAGCGGCGCGGGGACGGTCGCGAAGGCCATCACCGAGGTGAACGCGAAGGCGACGGCCCAGAAGCCGAAGCCGTGCCGACGGCGGGTGTGCGCACGCCGACCACGGGGAGCCGGAGCGGTGGCCTGGGCGCCGGTCGCCGGCGTTTCGATGACGGTTGACATGCCCCGATCGTCCCGCCGGTTGACCATCGGGTCAAACGCAGCTCCTTGATGGCCGGCATCGATCTCGTCGATGATGTCCGGATGGAGACCCGCTTGCTCGAACAGTTCGTCACGGTCGCGGCCGAGGGCAGTGTCACCCGTGCCGCCGAGCGCCTGTGGGCGGCGCAGTCGACGGTGTCCGCGGGGATCGCGAGCCTGGAACGGTCGCTCGGGACCCGCCTGTTCGAGCGTGGCGGCCGGCGGCTCGTCCTCACCCCGACCGGAGCGGACCTCCTGCCCCACGCCCGGGCCGTGCTGGAGTCGCTCGACCGGATGCGTGACCTCGCCGCGGCGTCGGACGCGGAGCTGCGCGGTCGGGTGCGCCTCGGCATCTTCACGAGCATGGACGTCGTCGACCTGACCGGCGTCCTGCGCGACTTCCGGCGGCAGCACCCGCTCGTCGCCGTCGAACTGATGACCTCGCCGAGCGGGACGACCGGGCTCGTGCAGGACCTCGTGGCCGGGCGCCTCGACCTCGCGTACACGGGGCTGCCGAACACGCCGTCCGGGGTCGTGGTGGAGCCGCTCCGGGAGATGCCCTTCCGGGTGTTCCTCGCCGCCGACCACCCGCTGGCGGACCGGCGCTCGGTGTCCCTCGCCGACCTGGCCGACGAGACCTTCGTGGACACCGCGCACGGGTTCGGCAACCGCATGATCCTGGACGCGGTGCTCGAGCGGCTCGGCATCCGACGTCGGGTTGTCGCCGAGATGAACGACATGCCCGCGGTGGTCCGGTTCGCCTCGGCCGGGATCGGTGTCGGGGTCGTCCCGGACTCCGGCGTCCGCTTCGACGGCGCGGTGCTCGACCTCGAGGACGTGGTCGAGCCGCTGCGGATCGGGCTCGCCATGCGGGCGGACCCGGAGCCGAACCGGGCGACACAGGCACTGGCGCGGGCGATCGTGGCGGCCCGACGCTGAGCCGCGCGCGCAGCCGGAGCCCCGCGGATGGTCGGCCCAGCCCCCGTCGGGTCAGCCGCCGCCGGGTCAGCCGCTGTGTCAGCCGCCTCCGGGGTCAGCCCCGTCACGTCAGCCGCGGTCGGGTCAGCCCGGCGGTGAACCGCCGCCGGGTCAGCCGCGGAGCAGGGGCGCGACGGCCTCGACCGACCGCCGGGCCGCCCCCGTGGTCGACAGCACGCCGACCAGGACGATGACGGCGCCGATGCCCACGACGATCCACCACATCGGATGGGTCGCGACCGCGAACGCGGGGCCGACCGTCGCGACCGCACTCGCCCCCGTGACGGTCCCGGCGAGCGCGACGCCGAGGGACACCCCGGTCTGCCGACTGGTCGACGCGACGGCCGCCGCCGACCCGGACTGCGCGCGGGGCATGCCGGAGACCGCGGTGTTCGTGATGGGCGCGTTCACCATGCCGAACCCGAAGCCGAACAGCACGAAGGCGACCACGAGGACCCACATCGGCGTCGAGACCTGCACGGTGGTCAGGACCGCACCGGCCGCCCCGATCCCCAGACCCGCGAGGACGAGCGGCACCCGCGTCCCGACCGTGCCGATGAGCCGCCCGGAGACCGGCGACACGACCATCGTCGCGAGGGCCGACGGCAGCGTCCACAGCCCCGCTTCGAAGGGGGTCAGGCCGCGCACCTCCTGCAGGTACAGAGCGCTGAGGAACAGGAACGCCCCGTTCGCCCCGAACGCCACGAGCGCGGTGCCCACGGCGGACGAGAACGGGACGCTCCGGAAGAAGCGGAGGTCGATGAGCGGCTCGGCGGTCCGACCTTCGACGACCACCAGGGCGACCAACGCGGCCGCGGCGAGGACGAACAGACCCAGCGTGCCTGCGGACGCCCAGCCCAGGCGGGGGCCCTCGATCAGCCCGCCGACCAGGCTCGCGAGCAGCACGATCACGATGCCCTGCCCGAGCGGGTCGAACCGCCGGGGCTTCGGCGACCGCGACTCCGGGACGAACAGGAACGTGAGGACGATGGCGGCGATGCCGATCGGCACGTTGATCCAGAAGATCGCGCGCCATCCGACGGTGTCGGTCAGCGCTCCGCCGACCAGGGGGCCCAGCCCCATCGACACCCCGACGACCGCGCCCCAGACGCCGACCGCGCGGGCACGTTCCTTCGCGTCGTCGAACGTCGCCGTGATGATGCTCATCGCGACCGGGTTCATCATCGAGCCGCCGACGGCCTGCACCATGCGGAAGACGACGAGCCACTCGACGCTCGGAGCGAGCGAGCAGAGCAACGACCCGACGGTGAAGAGCGCGAGACCGACCTGGAACGTCGTCCGACGGCCGATGCGGTCGGCGGTCGATCCCGACAGCAGGAGCAGGCTCGCGAGGACGAGCGTGTAGGCGTCGATGGTCCACTGCAGGCCGGCGATGGGGCTGTGGAGTTCGCGTCCGATCGACGGGAGGGCGACGTTCACCACGGTGGCGTCCATCGAGACGATGAACAGGCTCATGCAGCAGACCGCGAGGATGAGGGTGCGGTGCCGGTACCGGCTCGGCAGTGCGGGGTCACCCTGCTCGGGGCGGCGCCGGCCGCGGGCCGTGCGTCCCGCCGCTGCTTCAGTGGAAGCCGTCGTCGTCTCCTCGTCCGGGGGTGTTGTGTCCGCCGAGCATGTCGTTGTCGTCCTGGTCGGACGTCGACGTCAGCTGGAGCATCGCCATCACGACGACCACGACGACGAAGCCGACGCCGAAGAAGACGAGCGCGAGCGTGGGCTCCCGTGTCGACATCAGCACGACGAGGCCGACGACCACCGCGATGACCGCGGAGATGCCGAGGAGTTCGACCGGGCGCAGGCGGTCACGACGGCTGGGGGTGGTCATACGTGTGGTGCTCCGTCCGGGGTGGCCGCCGGAGCAGCCGTCCCCCACTTGTGCGAGAGGCCGGCGATCAGGTGGAAGACCGCCGCGATGGCGAGGTAGGCGCCGAGCAGGCCGACGAGGACGATCGAGGCGTCGAGGGTGCCGGTGACGCGTTCGACCCCACCGAGCTGCTGTGAGTAGTCGGGCGGGGTCACGAGGAAGGCGACCGCGAGCAGCAGCGTGAGACCGCCGACGGTCATCCAGTCACGGGCGAACGGTGACCGCCCGCGAGCGCGGAGCCCCTGCGACAGCTCGAGTGCGCCGGTCAGCACGGCGGAGCACACGACGACGGTGATCAGCGCGGGGAGACCGAGACCGCTGCACGCGATCGCCGCGAGGCCGGCGACGATGGACAGGGCGGCCTGCGCCGTCCCGGATCGCCGCGAGCGGTCGTCCCCGGGCAGCCGCGAGGCGCTCCCCCAGGCGAGGACGGCCCCGTCGACGAGGGCGAAGACGCCGAACAGCACGAGGCCGAAGCCGGCCGAGTGGTTCGGGGAGAACGTGATCACCATCGCGATCACGGCTGCCGGGACTGCCCGGAGGACCGGGACCGGCCAGTACCGTGCTCGCTGCGCGGCGTCGTCCACGGAGTGGGACACGGGACCTCTCTCGGGCTGTCGGTTCGTACGCTCGATCCTACCGCCGCGTCCGTGGGCACCTGCCCGACCGTCGACCCCGGCGGTCGGACGGGGCGGACCACGATCCGCCCCGTCCGTGGCACTAGCGCTCTTCCGGTGCCTCCGCTGCGTCCTCGGGACGGCGTCGACGGACGAGCCACACGGTCGCACCGGTGCCGGTCAGCACGATCCCGGCCAGGCCCACCAGGCCGAGTCCCTGCGTTCCCGTGTAGGCGAGGGCACCCGGCTGCCGCGGTGCCGTCGCTCCGGGAGCACCGCTCCCGTCACCGGTGCCCGCCCCGTGCTCGTCGACCGGTCCGTCCGGCCGTCCGGCAGGTCCCGGCGTCGGGTCCGGGTGACCGGCGTCGCCCGGTCCACCCGTGCCGCCCGGCCCGTCGGGGTCCCCCGGGCCGTCGGGACCGTCCGGCCCGTCGGGACCACCCGGGCCGTCCGGCTCGATCACCTCGATCGGCACCTCGGGCGACTCCTCGCCGCCGTCGGGGTCGGTCGGCGAGGTCGCCGTCGCGACGTTCACCACGTCGGAGCCGTCACCCGTGTAGCCGGCGTCCAGTCGGGCGCGGAACCGGAAGGCGTGATCCTGCCCGGGCGCGACGTCCCCGCCGCCGGTGCACGTCACACGCTGGCCGTCGGCCGTGCACGCGTCGTCCGACCCGACGAACGCCAGCTGCTCCGGCAGGTCGTCGACCGCGCCCACGTCGTGAGCGGTGGAGGGGCCGCCGTTCCGTGCGGTGACCGTGTACTCGAGCTCGTCCCCGGGCTCGACGGGACGGTCCGGCGCGACGCTCTTGTCCGTCGTCATCTGGGCGATCGTCGTCGCCGGTGCCGAGGCCTGTGACACGTTGTCGGCGGGTCGCGCGTCGAACAGCCCCGGGGCGATCGCCACGGTGGCCTCGCTGTCGATCTGCCCGGTCGTGCCCGGGTCGAGCTGCCCGGACACCGTGAAGGTCGCGGCCGCTCCACGCCGCAGACCGAGGGTCGTCGCGACGTCGCCGGTGCCCGAGGCGTCGGCACAGCTGGAGGGCGCGGGGACGCTGCACGTCCAGGTCACGTCGTGGAGCTCGTCCGGTACGTCGACGGCGACCGCGCTCGGGTCGGAGTCGTTCGCCCCGACGTTCGAGGCGGTGACCGTGTACGCGACCCGGTCGCCGGCGACGACGGGCGGCATGTCGTGCTCGATCCGGAGGTCGGCCGGCTGCGTCACCCGCAGCGCATCGATCTCGTGCACGCTCCGGAAGGACCCGGTGGCCGCCGTGAACCCGAGCCGGAGGGTCGGTGGGAGCGGAGCCTGGCCCGGCCCCTGCAGTTGGACGTGGTCGAGGACGGTGCGCATCCCGCCGTCCGCGGAGGCGAGTCGGACGGTCAGGGTCAGCCCGCCGTCCTCGGGCAGCAGCAGCACGCGGACCTTCCGTGGTGTGGCGGTACCGGTCGCGACGCCGCCCGGGACCTGCGCGTGCTGGACGAACCGGTACCCCGTCGTCCCGTTCCCGGACCCCCGGATGGTCACGGTGTCCGGCGTCCGACCGGGCCCGCTCTCGTTGAAGGGCAGCGAGAAGTTGCCGTACTGGTCGAGGGCGACCCCCGCGAACGCCCCGGGGAGTCCGGGGAGGGTGCACTCGCGCGCTCCCTGGTTCGTCGCCGACCGGCACGAGTACCCGAGCGCCGCGCCGTACGCGCCGACCCCGGGTGCGACCGCCCCGTCCGAAAGGGACAGCAGCAGACCGTCGGCCCCCTGCTCGTACGGGGTGTACATGGCGTAGTCGAACTCGATGTCGAGCCCCAGGCTCGACGGGAAGGAGTCGTCCATCGCCCAGGCGCCGGCAGCGTCGACGTCGGCATCGGTCAGGCGGAGGCGCCCGTCGACGATGTCGGCGTCGCCGCTCAGGGTGCCCCCGTCAGCCGTGCTGAAGCCGGTCGACCAGGGGAACGGCAGGTCGTCCGCCGCTGCACCGCCGCCGACGCCGAGCGGCACCGTGCTGCCGACCGCGACGGCGACCGCGGTCCCGGCGAGCCACCGCCGGAGTCCGCGTCGTGCGCGCGACGGACGGGGCGAGCGCCGCCGCCGGGGCGGTCGGCTGCGGACGGCGGTGGGCGTCGGAGGCGGGCCGGAGCAGGTCGTGTCATGTGTCATGTCACGATCTTCGCGAGCCGGCTCCCCGCGCCTCCGGTCGGGGCACCGCCCTGTGGATCGATGCCGCTCCCCTCACAGGTGTGGAGGGGAGCCCGACCGCTACGCCACCCAGACCGTCGTGCCGCCGGGTAGTCCGTCGTCGCCCAGCGGGCCCGAGGTGACCACGACGGCGCCCTGGGGCATCGGGACCGGCTCCGTCCCGAAGTTCGTGTAGGACCGCCAGCCGTCGTGCCGGGCGAAGGCGACGACCTCCGGCGAGTCGGTCTCGAGCCACTCGAGCGCCTCACCCTGCTGCAGCCGGCGACGGGCGGACAGAGCCTCACGGTAGAACGACAGCGTCGACCCGGGCACCCGGTCCTCGGCCTCGACGCTGCTCGCGCCGAAGTCGCTCGGCTGCGGCAGGTGCGGAGCGGCGTCACCGAAGCCGAACGAGGGCCCGGACTTCGTCCACGGGATCGGCACCCGGCAGCCGTCGCGGCCCTTCACGGTGTGCCCGGTGCGGATCCACTTCGGGTCCTGCAGCTGATCGTGCGGGATGGCGGGCGCCTCGTGCAGCCCGAGCTCCTCGCCCTGGTAGACGTAGGACGAGCCGGGCAGCGCGAGCACGAGGAGCGTCGCCGCCCGGGCCCGACGGAGGCCGGCGGCGCGGTCGAGGGGCGGCGTCTCGCCGTCGGACATGAGCCAGGCGTCCGTGTCGGCGTCGTCGGGCAGCCCGTAGCGCGTGGCGTGGCGCACGACGTCGTGGTTCGAGAGCACCCACGTGCTCGAGCCACCGGAGGTCTCCGCGGCGTCGAGGTTCTGCTCGATGAGTGACCGGAACACGGCCGCCTCGAACGGCGCCTCGAGGAGGTCGAAGTTGAAGGCCTGACCGAGTTCGGTCGGTCGGGCGTAGAGGACACGGCGGGGGGCCGGGGACCACGCCTCGGCGATTGCGGCGCGCGGCGGGGCGTACTCGTCGAGCACCTTCCGCCACTCGGTGAAGATCGCGTGGACCTCGTCGCGGTCGTACAGCGGGTCGGAGCCGTCGAGGGGCAGGGCTTCACCGTTCGACGGCCGGTACGGCTCCGACAGGTCCTTCGCGAGCCCGTGCGCGACGTCCACGCGGAACCCGTCGACCCCGCGGTCGGACCAGAACCGGAGGGTGTCCTCGAAGTCCTGCCGCACCTCGGGGTTCGTCCAGTCCAGGTCGGGCTGCTCGGGAGCGAAGAGGTGCAGGTACCACTGGCCGTCCGGCACCCGCGTCCACGCGCTGCCGCCGAAGTTCGACACCCAGTCGCTCGGCGGCTGGTCGCCGTCCGGGCCGGAGCCGTCCCGGAACACGTACCGGGCCCGTTCGGCGGACCCGGGGTCGGCCGCGAGCGCCGCCCGGAACCACGCGTGCTGGTCCGAGGTGTGGTTCGGCACGAGGTCGACGATGACGCGCAGGTCGTGCTCGTGCGCGGTGGAGATCAGCTCGTCGATCCCGTCGAGCGTCCCGAGCTTCGGGTCGACATCCCGGTAGTCGGCGACGTCGTAGCCGCCGTCGGCGAGCGGTGACGGGTAGAAGGGCGACAGCCAGACGGCATCGACACCGAGCTCGGCGAGGTACGGCACCCGGCTCGTCACACCCGCGATGTCGCCGATGCCGTCCGCGTCCGAGTCGGCGAAGCTCCGCGGGTACACCTGGTAGACGACGGCCTGCCGCCACCAGTTCGGATCGGTGGTGCGGGGCGTGTCACTCGGCGTCTTCTTCACGAGGCCGACAGTACCGACGGCCCCTCCGCACGGCTCGGGCGGGCGGACACGCCGGAGGTCACCGCGGGGAATCCCGCGCTGGACGGATCGGTTGTCGCTGCAACCACCACGACCAGAAGGAACGCCATGACCCAGATCGTCGCCCTCGTCGGCAGCCTCCGCGCCGGCTCCACCAACCGCCAGCTCACCGAGGCTGCCGTCCAGCACGCACCGGAGGGCATCGAGCTCACGGTCTTCGACGGCATCGTCGACCTGCCCTTCTACAACGAGGACCTCGACGGCGACACCCCGCCCGCCGCGGCCGTCGCCTTCCGCCAGGCGGTCGCCGACGCCGACGGCCTGCTCCTCGTGACCCCGGAGTACAACGGGACGATGCCGGCGGTGCTGAAGAACGCCCTCGACTGGGCGTCGCGTCCGTTCGGCTCCTCGCCCATCTCCGGCAAGCCGGTCGCCGTCATCGGTTCCGCGTTCGGCCAGTACGGCGGGGTCTGGGCCCACGACGAGGCCCGCAAGGCCGCGGGCATCGCCGGCGCGAAGGTCCTGGAGGACGTCAAGGTCGCGATCCCGCAGTCGGTCGTCCGCTTCGCCGAAACCCACCCACGTGAGGACGAGGAGGTCGTCGGTCTCGTCCGCGGCGCCCTGACCGCGCTCGCCGACGCGGCCGGCGAGCCGGTCGCGGCGTAGCCCGTCCGGTCGGAACGCGACCGGGGACGGACGGGAGGCGCGGTGCGAGCGAGCACCGGGCCTCCCGTCCGTCTGCTGGACGTCCGCCGCATCGCTAGACAGCCTCGCTACCAGACGGATTATCCTTTCGGGATGACCACGCAGGAGATCACGGAGGCGTCCGGCTACTGGTTCCCGGACGACGACGCGACCCAGCGCGGTGTCGCCGTGTTGAACGCCCTCCGTCGCTACCGCGCCGCCGAGACCGCCATGCGTCGCCGCACGCGTGACTCGATGGGCATGGGCGAGACCGACCTGCTGGCCATCCGTCACCTGCTGCAGGCGCAGCGCTCCGGGCACGCCGTCAGCCCGAAGGACCTCTCCGCGTACCTGAAGATCTCGTCGGCGTCGACGACGATCCTGGTCGACCGACTCGTCAAGAGCGGGCACGTCCGGCGCGAGCCGCACCCGACCGACCGCCGCGGCCTCATCATCGTGCCGACGGTGGAGACCGACGCCGAGGTGCGCGCCACGCTCGGTGTCATGCACCGGCGCATGATGGGCATCGCCGAGGGACTCAGCGCGCAGGACGCCCGCGTCGTCGCGGTGTTCCTCGAGCAGATGCGCACCGCGGTCGACCAGGTCGACCCGCCCGTCGTCGCGCACTGACGTCCACCGGCGCCTCGACCGTGCCGTGACGCGCCCCGCCGCGCCCCGCCGCGCCGCGGGGGACGCCACCTCGACACCCACTGGGAACACGGGGGGAGCGAGCGGGTAGACCGGGATCGTCAACACCGCGAAGAAGGAGTCGTCACATGCACGCGTCGGACACGCTCGCCGCCAACCTCCAGAAGGTCCTCGTCGACCTGATCGACCTGCACCTGCAGGGCAAGCAGGCCCACTGGAACATCCTCGGCACCAACTTCCGCGACCTCCACCTGCAGCTCGACGAGATCGTCGAGGCCGCCCGTGAGTTCGCCGACGACATGGCGGAGCGCATGCGTGCGCTCTACGCCGTGCCGGACGGCCGTTCCGCGACCGTCGCGGCCGGTACCCACCTCGACCCGTTCCCGGACGGCGAGGTCCTCACGCACGACGCGATCGACCTGATCACGCTGCGCCTCTACCAGACCACCGCCACGATGCGTGACGTGCACGACGAGGTCGACGAGGAGGACCCGACGACCGCCGACCTGCTGCACGGCTTCATCGAGCGCCTCGAGCAGCTCGCGTGGATGGTCAGCGCCGAGAACCGCGCCCCCCGGACGCCGCTGGCGAGTGCGACGACCCCCGCGGTGGCCGAAGCCTCCGAGCACGAGTAAGCCCGGGCCGGACGTGGACCTCGGGATCCAGGGCAAGACCGCACTCGTCTTCGGTGGTGACTCCGGCATCGGCTGGAACACGGCGCGCATCCTCCTGGCGGAGGGTGCGACCGTCGTCGTGACCGACATCGACCAGAGCCGCCTCGACACAAGCGCGGACCAGCTCGAGGCGCCGCACGGCAAGCTGCACGCGTTCGCGGCGGACGTCCGCAGCGCCGACAGCCTGGCCGCGCTGCATGCGGAGGTGCGGGACGCCGTCGGCGAGATCGACATCCTCGTGCAGTCCTCGGGCGTCACGGGAGCACAGGGCATGTTCCACGAGATCGACGAGGCCGGCTGGCAGGAGACGCTGGACATCGACCTGATGGGGCCGGTCCGCATCACCCGCGAGTTCATCAGCGACCTGCGGAACGGCGGCTGGGGCCGGATCGTCTACCTGGTGTCCGAGGACGCCAGGCAGCCGTACGACGACGAACTGCCCTACTGTGCCGCCAAGGCGGGGGTGCTCTCGTTCGCGAAGGGCCTCTCGCGCTCCTACGCGCAGGAGGGGCTGCTCGTGAACACGGTCTCCCCCGCGTTCATCCACACCCCGATGACCGACGCCATGATGGACAAGCGGTCGAAGCAGCTCGGCACCTCGTTCGACGAGGCGATCTCGAGCTTCCTCGACGAAGAGCGTCCGTACATGGAACTGAAGCGCCGAGGTGAGCCGGAGGAGGTCGCCAACGTCGTGGCGTTCCTGTGCTCGGAGCTCGCCAGCTTCGTCAACGGGGCGGACTACCGCGTCGACTCCGGCTCGGTCGCGACCATCTGACGGAGGACCCGTGACGCACCACCGACACCTCATCATCGGCGGCGGGATGGTCGCCGACTCGGCTGCCCGCGGCATCCGCGAGCTCGACCCCGACGGCACGATCGGGATCATCAGCGAGGACGTCGACCGCCCGTACGCCCGTCCGGCCCTGTCCAAGAAGCTCTGGACGGATCCGGACTTCAGCTGGGACGACGGGGTCGACCTGCACACCGAGGAGACCGGCGCCGAGTTCGTGCTCGGCACCAGGGTCGAGTCGATCGACCGCGCGGCGAAGACCGTGACGACCGCCGACGGGCAGACGATCGGCTACGACCGGCTACTCCTGGCCACCGGCGGTGGTCCGCGGGACCTGCCCGGTCTCCGGCCGTCCGACCGGGTGCTCAGCTACCGCAGCGCCGCCGACTACCGGACACTCCGACGGCACGCCGACGCGGGTGCCTCCGTGGTGGTCGTCGGCGGCAGCTACATCGGGACCGAGATCGCCGCGGGCCTGGTGCAGAACGGTGCCCGTGTCACGCTCGTCACCCCCGACGACGTGCTCGGTGGTCACATGTTCCCGGCGGCACTGGCGGCCGTCTTCCAGCAGCGCTTCGTCGATGCCGGGGTGGAGGTCCGCACGGGCAGTCGGGTCACGTCGGGCGAGGAGACGGCCGACGGCGTCGTCCTGACCCTCGACGACGGCTCGACGGTGACCGCCGACGTCGCCGTCGCCGGCCTGGGCATCGATCCTGCCACGCAGCTCGCCGAGGACGCCGGCCTCGCCGTCGACGACGGCGTGCGCGTGTCCGCGACGCTCAGCACGGACGACCCCGCGGTGTACGCCGCCGGCGACGTCGCGTCCTACCCGGACCGGCTGCTCGGCACCCGCCGCGTCGAACACGTCGACAACGCGCAGCAGCAGGGTCGGCAGGCCGGTCGCAACCTGGCCGGAGCGGACGAGCCGTACGAGCACACCCCGATGTTCTACTCCACCGTCTTCGACGTCCGGTACGAGGCCGTCGGCGTCGTGTCCTCCTCGCTCCGCACCGTCGAGGACTGGGCCGAACCACACGAGCGGGGCGTCGTCTACCACCTGGACGACGACGACCTGGTCGTCGGCGCGCTGCTCTGGAACGTGCCCGGCAAGACCGACGACGCCCGCAAGGTGCTGGCCGAGGCGCATGCGCTGACACCGGACATGCTGCCCGGCACCATCACCGCCGACTGACCCGCGCGGCGCCACGCCCCGGCGGGGAGGCCCGGAGCCGGTCCTGCGGGACGGGTTCCGGGCCTCCTGGGCGGACGGGGTCAGAACGGGCGGCGGTCGCCGCCGCGCTCCGGGGCGACCGTCTCGACGACTGTCTCCCGTTCCTCCGGGTCGACCGGGACGCCGTCGCGGTCGGCCATCGCGACCGCGTGCGCGGACTTGGCTGCCTCCAGCCGCTCGTCGTCGCCCTTCGCCATCCCGACGAGTTCCATGAAGCGCGACTTCACGACGAGCCAGCGGTCGGTGAAGCCGAGGCGGTCGAGGTCGGACGCGGTGGAGTCATCTCGGACGCGCTGCAGCGAGGAGACCCCGCGGTCCGGGAGCCGACCGTCGACGTGCGCGACGGCGAGGCGTGCGACGGCGTCCGCCTGGGCGTGCATCACCGAGTGCGCGCCCCCGACCACCTCGCGGAGGACCGCGTACGGCAGGGCACGCGCGAGCCGCCGCACCCAGGAGCGCGGCACGAGTGCGTCGTGTTCGCCGCGGACGACCAGGGTCCGGGCCTGGACGTCGGCGGCACGCTCCTCGATCGGGTAGGCGATCATCTCGGGCAGGACCTTGCGGAACCAGTGCCACCCGCAGAGCGCGTACGCGGTGACCGCGTGCCACCGCACGGCGGACGGCTCGTGCACGGAGGACCGGAGGAACCGCAGCGCGGCTCGCCGCACCGACCGCGCCGCCGGGTCGAGGACCGGGCTGATGAGCACCACGTCGGAGACGTCCGGGCGCCGGGCGGCGACCTCGGTGACGACCTGCGTGCCCATCGAGTGCCCGACCAGCACCGGGTCGTGCAGGCGGAGCTCGTCGATGACCGCCTCGACCGCGTCGGCGTAGCGCTCGATCGACACGGCACCGCGGAAGCGCGGGACCCCGGCGAACCCGGGCAGGTCCAGCGCGTGCACCGGGCCGTACTCGTTGAGGTGCGGCGCGAGCCGTTCGTAGTACGTCGACGCGATGCCGAGGCCGGCCACCAGGACGAAGGCCCGTTCCCCGGGTTCCCCGATCGAGCTGACGCGGACGTACGTGCCGTCGACGGCGATGCGGTCGACGCGCACCTCGACGTCGGCGTCCTCGGCGTGGGCGAGCTTCCCGGCCGGGTCCGGTGCCCCCGGTGGCACGGGGGTCCCCTGGTGCTGCTCGTCGTTCACTGACGCTCCTCGCGGTCGCTGGCGGTCGCCCAGGCTACCGCGAGCACCCCGCCGGGCGGCCCGACGCGCTGGAGCGCACCGGTCGCCGGGCGGTGCCCGGCGACCGGCCGCTCAGCCGGCGAAGGGGAACGCCGGGCGGCCGTGCACCCGTGTCGGCACGGCGAAGACGGACCCGGAGTGCGGCGCCTCTGCGAGCTGCTCGTCGGTCAGGTTCTCGCGTGCCGTACCCACCAGCAGCAGGGACATGTCCGTCCCGCCGAAGGCGACCGAGGTCACGTTCGGTGCCGGGATCTCGACCGTCTCCAGGTGCGTGCCGTCGGGGCCGTACCGCTCCACGCGGGACTCGCCGTAGATCGCGCCCCAGAAGCAGCCCTCGTCGTCACGGACCAGACCGTCGTGCGCCGCGCCGGCGATGAACGGCTCGAGGTCGCCGAGCTCTCCGTCCGGGCCGTACGCACCGCGGTAGACCGTGTCGGTGTCGGTGTCGGTGACGTACATCTCGGAGCCGTCGTCGTTCCACTCCATGCCGTTCGTGGTGCCGAAGCCGTCGCGGAGGACCCGGACCGTGCCGTCCGGCGAGAACGCGTACAGCACCCCGGCCGGCGGCCCGTCCGTCGGGTCCATGCTCCCGACCAGGAAGCGTCCGAACGGGTCGCACTTGCCCTCGTTGAAGCGCATCTCGTCGTTCGCGTGCTGCACGCCGGCGAGTTCGCGCTCGACGTGACCGTCCTGGTCCGTCAGCACCACGGTGTCGTCCTTCGCGGCGACGAACCCACCTGCGGCGCGGGGCTGGAACGACGGCAGCGGCGGGTCGAGCGTCACCGTGTGCAGCACGCGGCCCTCGGCGTCCGCGGTCGTCAGCGTGCCCTGCGGGATGTCCACCCAGCGGGCCACCTGCTGCCCGGGGTCCCACACGATGCTCTCGGCGAGGGTCGCCTGCACGTCGGAGAACACGCGGGCCGGGCCGGTGGTGGCGCTCGTCGTCATGCCGTCCGGTCTACCGGTCGCTCGGTGCCCGGCCGCTCAGACCGCAGTGCGTCCGTCCCGATCGCGCGCGACCGGGACGGACGGCGGTACGGTCACCGCTCGGTGCAGGTCACTGCTCGGTGTGGGTCACTGCTCGGTGTGGGTCACTGCTCGGTGCGGATCGGTGCAGGTCACTGCTCGGGCGCGGTCCGGCGCAGGACGAGGAAGCGCGACCCGTAGGCGTCGATGCGCAGCGGGAAGCTGCACAGGTCGTCGACGGTGCCGAGCTCGCTGTGGTCCGTCGCGTCGACGACCGTCGCGCCGTGCGGGAGCGACTCCGACCGGATGGTGCCGTCGAGCGCCGTGTCGGTCATGTTGAGCACGGTGATCTGCACGATCGGCTCGCCCTGCTCGTCCGTCGACTCGAGTTCGTGGACCATGACGAGCATCCCGCGGTGCGCCACCTCGGGCACGTCCACCTGGCGGGCCGAGGCGATGCCGTACTCGGTCCGGACCCGCAGGAGTTCCCCGAGCCGGGACGCGAACGAGTCCGGCCGCTCGAGCTGCTCCGGAAGCGGACCGTACAGGGACCGGGCCAGCGGCATGCCGGACGCGGACCGCTCGGTGTCCGGGGCGACGCCGAGCAGGTCGTGCGCGCCGCGCTCGATCCACCGCGTGTCCCCCTCGGCGATCAGGTCGGTGACGAGTTCCTTCGGGAGGGTCAGCGACCCGAGCAGGTCCCACCCCGACATCGCGAAGACGCCCGGCTGCCAGGCGTTGAACGCCGCCAGCAGCAGGTGGGCGTCACGGATCTGCGGGACGTGCTCGTCGGTGATCGCGTCGAGCGTGGTGTGCCCCTGGGTCGCCGCGATGAGCGACGCCGTGGTGCAGGCGATGCCGTTCGTGGTGAACACGAGGTTGTAGTCGGCGGCGTCGCCCGTGAGCGCGTCCGTCAGGTCGGCCCGGATCCGCTCGGCGAGCGCGCCGCCGGTCGTGTCCTCGCCGTGGAACGTGTACACGTCGTCCTTGTGCAGCGTCGCCCAGTGCACGAGCTCGTACGTGAGCTCGTCGTGGTTCTGCATGCCGTGCACCAGACTGACCGGTTCCACGCCGAGTTCGAGCGAGGTGCGGAGCGTCAGGCGGAGGAACTCGGTGTCCCCGGTCGCGAGGGCGTGGTGGTACGCCGGACGGTTGATGAAGTCGTACGACAGGTCGGCGCCGACGGCCCCGGTGTCGCGGATGTCCTCGACCGTCAGGTTGAGCTCCTGGAACGTGAAGCCACCGACCTTGCGGACCATGCCCGCGATGACGTGGTTCGCCGCGTGCGACAGCGGGTGGCCCTCCGACCAGCCGGGGGCACCCTCCGCGCTCTTCTCGACGCCGAGGAACCCGTTCGCGTCGAGACGGAGCGCGCTCGTGCCGAGGTCGCCCAGGGAGTGCAGGGCGTCGCCGATGACCAGACGCATGCCCGCGAAGGTGGGGTCGAGCCAGTTGACCGACGGCTGTCCCTCCTTGAAGTAGTGCAGGTACACCCAGCGGCGGGTGACGCCGTCGACGCCGACGACCGGCGCGGTGACGCTCCAGTTCGTCTCCTTGACGCCGGGCTGGTGGAAGATCACGCGCTGCAGCTCGCCGATGATGTAGCCGCGCTCGGCGAGGGCGGACTCGGTGGCGGAGTCGAGGTTCACCGAGTCGCGGTGCTCCGGCACGGTCGGGAGCAGGTGCCACTCCTCCGGCGGGATCTCGACCATGTGGTAGATCCCCGGGTAGTCCTTGAACGCCATCTCGGCCAGACGGAAGTCCGCGCCCTTGCCGGTGTGTCCCGGGACGATGTCGTCGATGATGCTGCCGCCGTGCTCCTCGGCGACGTCCGTCATCCGCTGGAACGTCTCCTCGTCCCCGAAGGTGGGGTCGATCTGCGTCCCGATCCGGTCGAAGTGGCCGTCGACGCTCGGGGTCTCCTGCCACCCGCGGATGCCACCGGCGCGCTTCACCGGTCCGGTGTGCACGCCGTTGATGCCGATGCGCTCGAACGCGGTCCAGAGCTCGGGGTCGGCGAGCGCCGTCAGGAACGACTCCCCCGGACGCGTGATGAGCGAGATCGGGTACGCGGTGAACCAGACGTCCGACGTCGACACGGCGCGCCGGGCGTCCGGACGGGCGTACGGGTTGCGCCACATGCTCGGCGACCCCGACAGCTGGCGGCTCAGGACGTCCGCGTCCTTGAGCATCGACTGGCGCACCAGCCACTCGATGTAGGCCGGGTTCTCGCCGTTGGCCGCACGCGGGTCCGAGAACCGCCGCTGCAGGCTGCCGCCGCGCAGGTTGGCGCGCGGCCGCAGTCGCCGGGGTCGGGCCGGGTACAGCTGCTCGTCGTAGGTGATCTCGGGGGCCGCCGGGGTCGTGTCCTCGTCGGTCACGTCCTCGTCGGTCACGTCCTCGTCGGTCGTGCCCTCGGCTGCCGTGCCCTGGTCGTCCGGAGTCCGGTCGACCGGGAACCGCGTACCGGTGATGTGCTCGTCGGCGACCTGCTCGTCGATCCGGGGTGCCTCGTCGTCCATGTCCACGTCTCCCACGCTAGTCATGCCTACCCGACGACGGTCGCCGGTTCGGCGGGTCAGCCGGCGCGGTCCGGCTCCGGGGCCGCACGGACGTCCCCGCTGTGTCGGCCCGCGGTGTGCCCGCCACCCGGAAGCGCACCGCCCGTGTCCGGTCCGCCGGTGTGCGTCCCGCCGGTGCGCACGATCGGGACGGCGTCGCTGGTGCCGGTCCGCAGGGACTCCTGCCGGAGCTCCAGTTGCGTCACCGCGAGCGCCGCGAGGTCCCGCAGGTTCGCCATGTCGGCCTCGTCGGCGGTGCGGGGACGCGAGTCGAGCACCGCGAGCGTGCCGACCGTCGCGCCGTCGTGTCGGACGAGCGGCACGCTGACGTAGAACCGGATGCCGAGCGGGCCGGTGACGAGCGGGCTGTTCCGCATCTCCGGGTGGGTCGACCCGTCGGGGATCACCACGGGCACCGGCACCGGGGCGAACCCGTTGCGGAACGTGATGCTCCGCGCGGACTTGTCGACGCCGTCGGCCACGTACGACTGCGACCACTCCCGGTCCTCGTCGAGCACCTCGATGAGTGCGATGGGCGCGTCGAAGAGCCGCGCCGCCATCGCGGTCGTGCGCTGCAGGGCCTCCTCGGGCAGGACGTCGAGCGTCGTCGGACGCCCGTCGCCCTCGCCGGAGACCGAGCCGGACGCGGACACCGAGCCGGACGCGGGTGCCGCACCCGCCTCGGGACGACCGGGAGCGGAGTCCGCCGCGGCCACGTCCGCCGGTTCGTCGCTCGCGGTGTCGGTGAGCACGACGTGTCGGAGCAACGCGACGAGCTCGCCGCCGACCGGTCGGGCCGCCGGGTCCTGCGCCGTCATCGCCGCGAGCGCCTGCTTCCAGTGCTCGGGCAGCGGCTCCGGCACGATCGGGTCACGCGAGAGCCGTGCGAGCGCGGACTCGACGAGCGAGCCGGGGAACTCCCGCCGTCGGGTGAAGCACTGCAACAGCACCAGTCCGAGCGAGTACACGTCGCTGGCCGGACCGACGTCCGCGCCCCGGGCCTGCTCCGGACTCAGGTAGGCCGCCGTGCCCGTCGTGACGCCGTCCGCGGTGAGCCGCTCGACGCCGGCCGCGAGCGCGATCCCGAAGTCGGTGAGCCGTGCCCGTGCCCGGTCGGACCCGTTGCCGTAGTCGACGAGCAGGATGTTCGACGGCTTGATGTCACGGTGCACGACGCCCTGCGCGTGGATGTAGTCGAGCGCCTCGGCCATGTCGTAGCCGATCTCGGCGATGTGCCGCGAGGCGAGCGGCCCGAGGGACAGCCGCTCCTCGAGGTCCTGGCCGTGCACGAGCGCCATCACGATGAACCGCTGCAGCGACCCGTTCTGGTCCTCCACGACGCCTGCGTCGAGGAGGCTGACGAGGTTGTGGTGGTCGAGGGACGCCAGGACGCCCTGCTCGGCCTCCTGCCGCGCGATGTCGACGATGCCCGGGTGGAAGAGCTTCACGGCGACCGGTCGGTCCAGGCTCTCGTCCCACGCGCGGTGCACGATCGACATGCCACCCCGACCGATCACCTGCTCCAGGCGGTACCGGCCTGCCAGGAGCGGGGCGGCCTCCTGGTGTCCCTCCGTCGGAACCATGCTTCCTCGTCTTCGATGTGGGCGAGCCGCGACCGGTGGTCACGGGCACAGGCGACGCGCGACGTGTCACCGCGATGCATCATCGCATCGCCCGGGTCGCGGTGTCCGCGACCATCCCGTGCGCGCGGTCAGATCCGCGCGTAGCGGGCACGGAAGAAGCTGTAGACGCCGAACGCGGCGAACCCGAGCCCGACCACGACGAGGACGACGGACCCGCCCGGCATCGACCGCAGCGCGTCGAACGCCCCGTCGAGCCCGCTCGCCTGCTCCGGGTCGCTGCGGAACGCGGCCACCGCGACGAGCACGCCGACGATGACGACCGCGACCCCCTTGGCGACGTACCCGAGGGTCGCGAGCACGGCCACCGGTCGACGGACGGACTGCGGCTGGGGCCGGAGGTGCTTCTTCCAGGACCCCCGCACCCCGATCACGACGAGTCCCACCCCGATGGCGATCGCGACCGCGGCGACGACGAGCAGGAGCACGACACCGCCCGGCGTCGCGAGCGCGGTCGCGGCGGCGCTCGTCGTCGACCCGGACGAGCTCTTCCCGGCGCCGACCGCGTAGCTGGCGGACGAGTACGTGATGACGCCGTAGACCACGGCCTTGCCGACGTTCTTCCCCCGGTTCACCCAGGCACGCGCGTCGTCCGTGCGACCGCCGACCACGGCCTCGACCAGGAGTCGGATGGTCAGCGCCGCGGTGCCGACGGCGACGAGCCAGAGGAGCACGACACCACCCGGGACCGAGGCCAGCTGCGCCAGGGCACCGGACTGGTCGGTGTCGCCGGACTCCGATCCCTGCGCACCGCTGCCGGCCGAGGCGTTCCCGACACCGAGCAGCACCGCGAGGTACCCGATGAGCAGGTGCACGACACCGCTGCCGACGAACCCGGCACGGGCCGTCGTCTCGAACCACCTGCTGTCGGCGGCGCGGCGCGCCTGTCGTCCGGTCTCACGGGCGGCGTCCTGGGCTGCGTCGGTCACCCCACGAGTCTGCCCGCCCGGACGGGGGCTGTCCGGACCGACGGGCGTCGCGCCGATCCGGACGGGAGGCCCGTGGCGGGCCCGCCACGGGCCTCCCGTCCGTCGCCGCCCGGTCAGTCCCCCTCGACGTCGACGATCTGCCGCCGCGTGTGCCGGACCGTGACGAGGTCGGCGGCGTCCGCCATCACCTGGAGCCCCCACCACCGGCCGCCCGGGGTACGTGGGGTGCGCGGGGCACGCTGAGCCGCGGCGGGCACGATGGGACCATGCCGGAACGGACACGAGACACACCCGACGCCACCGACAACGAGGAGCGCACCGACGGCTACGTGCCGCTGCGGTCCTACGGCGCCATCGGTGACGGCCGGACCGTGGCCCTCATCGCCCGCGACGGCCGGATCGACTGGCTCCCGATCCCGTCGATGGACTCGCCGCCGGTGTTCGCGAGCATCGTCGACGCCGAACACGGCGGGCACATCGCCCTCCGTCCGGTGGACGACGACGCCGAAGCCTCCCGTCAGTACCTGCCCGGGACGAACGTCCTCGTCACGACCTGGACGACCTCCGAGGGGAAGGCGACCGTGACCGACGCGATGGTGACCGGTGTCGCCGGTCGTCTGCCCTGGGCCGAGATCGGCCGTTGCGTGGAGGGCGTCGAGGGGTCGGTCGAGATGGAGTGGGCGGTTGTACCCGGGACACTGCTCGACACGGCCGAGCCGGAGCGTCTGGACACCGGCAACGGAACCGTGATCGGCATCGACGGCGTCACGATCGCGATCGTCGAGCAGGGCTTCGAACCGGTGCACGACGACGGTCCGCGCTTCTCCGGTCGCTTCCACACGAGCGAGGGATCGAAGTCGATCCTGACGGTCGTCGGCACGCACGACGAACCGATCTTCCTGCCGGACCCGGAGCGCAGCCTCGAGGGCGTGGACCGCACGATCGCGAACTGGTCGGCGTGGTCGGAGGAGTTCGACTACGACGGCCCGTGGGCTGAAGCGGTCCAGCGGAGCGCTCTCACGCTGAAGCTGCTCATCTTCGCGCCGACGGGCGCGATCGCGGCCGCGCCGACCACGAGCCTCCCCGAGGACCGCACCGGCGGGAAGAACTGGGACTACCGCTTCGCCTGGGTCCGCGACCTCGCGTACACGGTGCACGCGCTCACCCGGTTCGGGCTGCGCGAGGAGACACACGCCGCCGTGTCGTGGGTGATGCGCACCATCGCCGAGCACGACGAGACCATGCCGATCTTCTACGGCCTGGACGGCTCGAAGACCGACGAGGTCGAGGAGCGCACCGTCCCGGGGTGGAACGGCATCGGGCCGGTCACGGTGGGCAACCGCGCGGGCGACCAGCTGCAGCTCGGCGTGTGGGGCGACGTCTTCGCGATCATGCAGCAGTACGTGCGCGCCGGCAACGTCCTCGACCGGAAGACCGCATCGGTGCTGCAGGACCTGGCCGACGACGCGTGTCATCGCTGGGTCGAACCGGACTCGGGCATGTGGGAGCTCGAGGACGCGCAGCACTACGTGACGAGCAAGATCGGCTGCTGGCAGGCCCTCGACGCGGCCGTCGAGCTGCACGACGCCGGGATGATCGACGGCCCGCGTGGGAAGTGGATCGAGAACCGCGAGCTCATCGAGCAGTGGGTGTCCGAGAAGGGGTGGGACGAGGAGCGCGGACACTACGTGATGTACCCGGGCAGCCACGCCCTCGACACCTCGATCCTGCTGCACGCCATGAGCGGGTTCGACCGGGGGCCTCGCATGGAGTCGACGATCCGGGCGATCGAGGAGCAGCTGCAGCGCGGTCCGCTCGTCTACCGCTACTCGGGGATCGAGGACGAGGAGTCACCCTTCGTCGCGTGCTCGTTCTGGCTCGCGGCCGCGATGGCCTGCGTCGGCCGCACCGACGACGCGCGGGCGCTGATGGACGAGATGGTCGACCAGGCGAACGACGTCGGACTGTTCAGCGAGATGCTCAGCGAGGGCGGGGCGTTCATGGGCAACATCCCGCAGGGGCTGTCCCACCTGGCGCTCATCCAGGCGGCGCTGACGATCGAGGAGGTCGCGGCCGACCACTGACCGCGACCGGCCGGCGCTCACCCGAGCGTGATCGCGACGAGCCCGCCGATGCCGAGCAGGTAGAGCACGACGACGAGGAACGAGTCGACGCCCATCCCGATGACCCGACGCTGCGGCCGGAACACGAGTCCGACGGCGTAGACGAGCGTCAGCAGTGCCGCGAGCGCCGTCAGGTACACGTCGCTCGCGTTCGCCTGCGGCAGCACCGCCTTGCCGGAGAGCACGGTGGCCACCAGGAAGAGGACGGGCAGGAACGCGTTCCCGCCGAAGATGTCCGAGACCGCCAGGTTGTCGTCGCCCTGTCTGACCGCCTGGAGGCCCGTGGAGATCTCCGGCAGGCTCGTCGCCAGGGCGAGGACGGTGGCGCCGAACAGCACACCGGAGAGCCCGATCTGGCCGGACGCCGCGTCACCGGCCCGCTCGAGCACGACACCGGCGACGAGGGTCGCGAGCGCCGAGACGGTGAAGACGACGGCGGCCTTCCGGGTGCTCATCGGCGGGGTGTCCGGCTTGCGGGTCCGGTGTCCGGACGCGTGCGGGCTCGCGTCCGGGGCGTGCCCGCTCTCGTGCCACGGGAGTCCCTTGCCGGCGCGCTGCACGAGGAACAGCCCGGCGATCCAGATGAGGGCGATGAGCACGACGTCCGGGGTGAGCCGCGCGACGACCAGGTCCGGCGGCAGCTGACTCCCGGCGATGACGACGGCGAGGACCGCCACGACGACGATCGCTTCGAGCACCAGGGTCAGCGAGGCCGCCCGGTACGTGATCGGCTCGACGCCCTTCCCGCGCTTGCCGAAGGCGTCGAGCACGGCGATGACGACCGTCTGGATAGCGATGCCACCGAGGATGTTGCCGGCGGCCACCTCGATCGACCCGGAGAGCCCGGCGCTGACGGTGATGGCGATCTCGGGCAGGTTCGTCGCGACGGCCAGGACGATGAGTCCGCCGAGCGCGCTGCCGAGGTGCAGCCGGGCGTCGAGCACGTCGGTGGTCTTCGACAGTTGGATGCCGGCGACCCAGATGACGGCCGCACCAGCGACGAAGACCAGACAGAGCAACCAGAGGGGCAGGGATTCCACCTCTGCGACCCTGGACCGCCGCGTCCGTCTTGTCCGAGTCCTGCGTCCATCGGCTCCTCGTCCTGTCCGTGGACGGCGGCTGAGGGTGACAGTCGGTGGTGGGGCGCATCATGGTCCGACGATGAACGACGTCGACGCCCGGATGGACCGCCTGCGGAAGGCCGCGCGGTACCGCTACCAGCAGCTCGTGGACGCCGAGGTCGAGCGGGGCTCGCTCGACCCGGATGAGGTCCGCGCCGAGCGCGAGGAACGTCGACTGCTCAAGGCCGCCGACGTCGCTGCGCACGCGCGTGCCCAGATCGCCGAGGCCGAACGGCGCGGGGTCTTCGAGGGGAACCCGTACCACGGCAAGCCGCTCCCCGGGCTCGGTGAGCAGCACGACCCGAACTGGTGGATCAAGGCGAAGATCGAGCGCGAGGACATCCGCGGGATCGCCCCGCCCGCCCTGGCCCTGCGCACCGAGGACGCCGAACTCGACGACCACCTCGACGCGCTGTCGGCCGAGTCCGACGTGCGGGACGTCCTGGTCGACTTCAACGCCCGGGTGAAGGAGGCCCGCCGTCAGCTGCTCGGCGGCCCGCCCGTGGTCACCCCGATGCGGGACGTCGAGGCAGAGGTCGTCGCGTGGAAGGACCGCCGGGAGGCCCGGTTCGCGGTCGCTGCGGCCGAGCGGGCGGCCGGTTCCCGGCCCACCCGCTGGTGGCGCCGGCGCGGCTGACCCCGGGCGTCTGGTTCCGGGGACGCGAGAACGCCGTCCCGCGGTGTGCGGGACGGCGTTCTGGTGGTGGTGCGTCAGATCGGGTGTTACTTGATCTGGGCGGTGATGGTGGCGGTGCCGACGAGCAGGCCCCGCTTGACGGCGTCGGTCTTGAAGGTCTGGTTCAGCAGGTCCGCGGCGTCCTGGGAGATGTGGACGGTGGTGCCGGT
>NZ_QKLB01000024.1:0-33969 GCF_003224295.1 Curtobacterium sp. MCPF17_046
GAGATGTCTCGTGGGCTCGGAGATGTGTATAAGAGACAGCCCGCGGCGCCCGCCGCCGCCGCGCCGAGCCACCCGGCCCCCGCCCAGCACGCGCCGACCCCGGCCCAGAGCGCTCCGACCCACAGCACGCCGTCGCAGAGCGCCCCGACCTCGAGCAGCCCGACGCACAGCACGCCGACCCACTCTGCTCCCGCGGCACACGCGCCGGCGACGTCGAGCGCGACCCCCACCGGCACGCACGCCCCGAGTGGCACCCGCCCGACCACGTCGGTCACCGACGGCATCGTGGCGGCCGCGAGCGGAGCCTCCCGTCCGGTGACCGACACTGTCGGTGCGATCCTCAGCCCGGTGACCGACACCGCCTCCTCCGTCCTCGAGCCCGTGACTGGGGCCGTCGGAACCGTCGCCGACGGCGGCCCCGTCACCGCAGTGGTCGACACCATCGACCAGGTGGTCGGGAGCCTCCCGGTCGTCGGTGCGCTCCTCGGCGACGACACCCTCGGTGGTGTCACCGCCCCGGTGACCGGCATCGTCGATGACACGCTCGGCACCGTCGGCGGCGTCGTGACGCAGATCCCCGGCGTGGTCGCCGAGCTGCCGACCGTCGTCGACCAAGTCCCAGGAGTCGTCGGCGGGCTTCCGACCGGTCCGGTCCTGCCCGACGGGCCGCTCCTGCCGGGAGGCTCGCTCCCCGGCGTCGACGTCCCCTCGCTTCCGGTGGTCCCCGGCTCTGGCACCGGTCCGGCCGCGGGTCCCGCGCCCGTGGCGACCACGACTCCGGTCGGGGACCGGCCTGTCCGCACAACGGACGGCAGCACCGGCTCCGCCGCCGAGGCGCCTGCCATGTCGGCCACCGCCGATGTGACGTCAACCCGCGGCACCGCCGACCCCCGCACCGTCGCCCTCGGTCACGTCGCCACCGACCCCGTTGCCACCGTGACCGCGACCTTCACGGAGCCACCCCCCACGGTCACCGTCGACGGTGCGGCGCTCGTCCTCCCGCTCGGTGGCGCACCGGTGCACACGCCCTTCGACGGCGGCACCGCGGGCACCACGGGCGGCAGCACCTCCGGCGGATCCGCCGGCGCGAACCTCCTCGGCACCGTCGGTGCCGAGGCTCTCACCTCCCCCCTCGCCGCGGGCCTCCGCGGCTCGGTCTCCGACGACGCCGTCCCGGCTTCGCTCGTCGGTGACCACGACGTCGCTCCCGATTGAGATCGGCGCACCTGCCCGTCACGGCAGGACGCGCCACCGACCGCCTCTGTGTGCGGTCGACCATCCATCTCGATCAGGAGTGAACGACCATGAACAAGAACGTCTCCCGAGGGCTGTGGTTCGCCCTCTGTGTGGGCGGGCTGACCTTCGGTGGAGCCGTCGCGGCGAACGCGGCGACGACCACCGGTGAGGACGGCACCGTCTCCGGAACCCAGGTCGCGCCGACCGTCGACGCGCCCGTCTCCGTCACCCGCAACGCCTTCGGCATCGTCGGCGACGCGGTCTCCACCGCTGCCGCACCGGCAGCTCCGGCTCCGGCGGCACCTGCACCCGCGGCACCTGCGCCCGCGGAACCAGCACCCGCAGCACCGGCACCTGCTCCCACCACGAGCGGGGCCGACGGCATCGCGTCCGGCACGCAGGTCGTGCCCGACGTCAGCGCTCCCGTCGCGGTGACCGGCAACGCCGTCGGTGTCCTCGGGGACGCGGTGGCCGCACCGGCCACCGCTGCTCCGGCTCCGGCTCCGGCTCCTGCGCCGGCCGCCCCTGCCCCTGCTCCGGCGGCAACCGCACCCACCACGTCCGGTGAGGACGGGCTGCTCTCCGGCACCCAGGTCGCCGGCGCGGTCGACGTGCCGGTCACGGCGACCGGCAACGCCGTCGGGGTCCTCGGTGACGCTGCCGCCACCGGTTCGACCTCCGGGTCGGCTCCGGCCGCTCCGGCAGATCCGGCCGGTGACACCACGAGCGGCTCGACCTCCGGGGAGGACGGCGTGCTCTCGGGCACCCAGGTCCTGCCGGACATCACGGTCCCCGTCACGGTCTCGGGCAACGGGATCGGCGTGCTCGGAGACGGATCGGCCACCGGGACCTCCGCGGCCCCGGCAGCTCCGACCGGTGGCACGACGAGCGGCTCGACCTCCGGGTCGGACGGGATCATCTCCGGCACGCAGTTGCTCGGGACCGTCTCGGTCCCGATCACGGTGACGGGCAACGGGATCGGTGTCCTCGGCGACGGATCGAGCTCTGCCACGGGCTCGACCCCGACGGGCGGTACGACCGGCACGGGTACGACGCCAGCTGCCGGTGGCACCACCTCCGGTGAGGACGGCATCGGTTCCGGCACCCAAGTGTCACCGGTGGTCTCCGTCCCGGTGACGGTCGGTGGCAACGGGATCGGTGTCATCGGTGACGGCACGACCACCGGGGGCGACACGACCGGTTCGACCCCGACGGCCGACACGGGTACGACCCCGGCTGCCGGTGGCACGACCTCGGGTGAGGACGGCATCGGTTCCGGCACCCAAGTGTCACCGGTGGTCTCCGTCCCGGTGACGGTCGGTGGCAACGGGATCGGTGTCATCGGTGACGGCACGACCACCGGGGGCGGCACGACGGGTTCGACCCCGGCCGCCGGCACGGGTACGACGCCGGCTGCCGGTGGTACCACGTCCGGTGAGGACGGCATCGGCTCCGGCACCCAGGTGTCGCCCGTGGTGAACGTCCCGGTCACCGTCGGTGGCAATGGCATCGGCATCGTCGGAGACGGCACCAGCACCGGCGGCACCACGACCGGCACGGCCCCCACCACCGGCACCGCCCCGACGGCCGGTGGCACGACCTCGGGCGAAGACGGCATTGCCTCCGGCACCCAGGTCACCCCGGTGGCCTCGATCCCAGTCACGATCGGTGGCAACGGGATCGGCATCGTCGGAGGCGGCACCAGCACCGGCGGCACCACCACCGGCACGACCCCCACCACCGGTACGGGCACCGCTCCGGCGGCCGGTGGCACCACCTCCGGCGAGGACGGCATCGGCTCCGGCACCCAAGTCACCCCGGTCGTCTCGATCCCGGTGACGGTCGGTGGCAACGGCATCGGAGTCATCGGTGACGGCACCAGCACCGGTGGCACCGCCACCGGTACCACCCCCACGACCGGCACCGCCCCGGCCGCTGGTGGCACCACCTCGGGTGATGGCGGTGTCGGCTCCGGGACGCAGATCATCCCCGTCGTGAACATCCCGATCACGGTCGGTAACAACGGCATCGGCATCATCGGAGACGGCACCACGACCCCGGCCACCGGCACCACGCCCGGAACCACGCCGGGTACCGACCCCGGAACCACGCCGGGTACCGACCCCGGAACCACGCCGGGTACCGACCCCGGCACCACCCCGGGTGCCGACCCCGGCACCACGCCCGGCACCACCCCGGGTACCGACCCCGGCACCACGCCGGGCACCATCCCGGGCTCGACGCCGAACACCGGGACCACTCCCGGTGACACGGGCAACACCCCCGACGCCGGTACGACCCCGGTCGTCGAAACCATCCCGAACACCGGCACCACGCCGCTCGTCGACACCGACACAGCCCCGGTCGTTACGGCAGACGTAGTCCGGTCGACCCCGACCCTCGTGTCCTCCGCTCCGGCAGCAGCTGCAGCGACCGGGGCAGAGGCGACGGCGAACACCGCCGGCACCCTCGCCTACACGGGCGCGGGCAACCCGGCGTCCCCGGCACTGGCAGCGGTCCTGCTGCTGCTCGCCGGACTCGGGACACTGACCCTGCGACGCCGTCACTGAAGGGCAACCATAGAGAACAGGGCGCGGAGCACCGGGAGACCGGTGCTCCGCACCCGCCTGCCCGAACAGGTCAGCGCGACCACCGGCCTCGAGAAGTTTGAGGCGCCTTTGGGGGCAGCAAGAAACTTGCGCTGGCCTCAAAGGGTGACGGCACCGGCTCAATCAGTTGAGTGCTGCTCCTCCGATGAGCCGGAGATGCGCCGATAATGGATGTTATGTCAGAGCAGTTGAGGCTGATGAAGGCAAGCTCGCTTTCTACCTCGTCCGACTACTTTCCTCTCTTTCCCGCGGCTGCCACCGAAAGCGGAGATGTGTTCACGGCCCCCGGCGAGTACGACCAGCGGCCGGAGCCCCGGTCCACCGACGACGGGGAGATGCGAATCGCACCACTGTTGCCGCCCTGGTTGCAGATGACGAGACTGATCTGACGTCGGTGGGACGGTCGACTGCAGTCGCCGGGTCAGGGCGCCCCTGGCCCCGCCGCTCACACGGACTGGACACCGCCTCGAGGTCCGGCCCAGCCTCGAACTCAGCGCCCCGCCGCGTACCCCTGCGCCCCGCGGGGGTTCGCCGCAGCACCGAGGACCCCGGTCGACGGGTCCCGGGTGACGCAGCACAGCCGACCCAGGCTCCAGTCGCCGGCGCGCGTGACCACGTGCCCGCGCGCCTCCAGGCCGGCGACCACGTCGTCACCGAGCCGGTCCTCGACCACCAGGCCCGCCGGCTCCCACGTCCGCGGCCAAAACGACCCGGGGAACGACGTCGTGTGCAGGGCCGGGGCGTCGATCGCCTGCTGCGGCGTGTACCCACCGACGATGCAGCGCAACAGGAACAGCAGCTGCCACTGGTCCTGCTGGTCGCCACCGGGCGAGCCGAGGGCGGCGACGGGGACACCGTCGCGGAGGACGAGCGTCGGCGTGAGCGTCGTGCGGGGGCGCTCGCCGGGGCGCAGGGTGGACGCGGTGCCCTCCTCGAGCCACGTCATCTGCAGCCGCGTGCCGAGGCAGAACCCGAGCTCCGGGATGGTCGGCGACGACTGCAGCCAGCCGCCGGAGGGCGTCGCGCTGACGATGTTGCCCCAGCGGTCGACGACGTCGATGTGGCACGTGTCCCCGCGGGTGTCGCCGTCGGGCGCGACGAACGGTTCGCCGCGGTCCTCCACCGGTACCTCGGCACGCTCGTCCACCGGGCCGCGCCGGGCGCCGGGCACGGTGGGCTCGCCGACCCCGGCCGCGCCGGTCACGTCGTACGAGGTGCGGAGCGGCGGCAGGACCGGCTCGACGCCCGGCACGGAGCCGGGACGGAACGCGTCCGATGCGGTGTCCCCGATGAGCGCCCGACGCTCGGCCACAGCGGCGTCGGCGAGCAGGACGTCGAGCGGGACCGTGCCGTCGCCGTAGTACGCGTCGCGGTCCGCCATCGCGAGCTTCAGCGCCTCCACGATCGTGTGGGCGCCGAGCTCGGTGGACGGGTCCAGGCGCTCGTCGTCGAGGGGCTCGAGCATCCGCAGGGTCTGCAGGAGCGCCGGACCCTGCCCCCACGGACCGGTCTTCGCGATCGTGTGGCCGCGGAACGTCGCCGTCGTCGCCGGCTCGGTGGTCGCCCGGAACGCGGCGAGGTCACCGGCGCGGATGACGCCGGCGTGGTCGGTGCCGGACGAGTGCCGGTGCGGCTGCCGGACGAACGCGTCGATCGTGGTCGCGACGAACCCCTCGGCCCACTCCCGACGGGCGGCGTCGATCCGGGAGGCCCGTCCACCGTCTGCCTCGTCCCCCGCGTCGACGAGGCGGTCGAACACCGCGGCGAGCGGCTCGTTGCGCACGACGTCCCCGGTGACGGGAGGCGCGCCTCCCGGCAGCCACCGCTCGGCGGAGGTCGGCCAGTGGTCGCGGAACAGGTCGGCGACCGCGCCGATCGTCCGGACCACGCCCGCGCTGACCGGGTGGCCGTCGCGGGCGTACCCGATCGCCGGGGCCAGCACGTCGGCGAGTTCCCACGTGCCGTGGTCCCGCAGCAGCAGGAGCCATGCGTCCACCGCGCCGGGGACGGCCGCGGCGAGCGCGCCGGCGCCCGGCACGAGGTCGAGTCCCTCGGCGCGGAAGTGCTCGGGGGTGGCCGCTGCCGGGGCGGGTCCCTGGCCGACGAGGACCACGGGCGCGGGGTCGGCCGCCGTGGCGAACACGGCGGTCAGGTCACCGCCCGGGCCGTTCAGGTGCGGCTCGACCACGTGCAGGACGAAGGCCCCGGCGACGGCGGCGTCGAACGCGTTCCCGCCGCGCTCCAGGACGGACTGGGCGGTGGCCGTGGCGATCCAGTGCGTCGACGCCGTCATGCCGAACGTGCCCTGCAGGTCGGGTCGCGTCCGGTCGGCCGACGGTCGGACGAAGGCGGGGTTCGGCTGGGGGAGCATGCGACCCATCCTGTCCCGGAGTGGGCGAGCACACCGGCAGCTGTCGCGCACGCCCCCGGTCCTGGGGATACCCGCAACCGGTTCCGGCTGCGAACCTTGACCGTCGGCGCGTACAGGGACGTGCCACATCAGGACACGCACCGCGCCGGCGCTCGGCGCCCGCGGTGGTCGCACCACGAGCAGGGACACCACGCATGATCAGGGCACGAGCACGCTTCGCCGCGGCCGTCACCGCCGTCGCGATCGCGGCCGCGGGACTCGTCGCGGTTGCGGCGCCGGCGCAGGCCGCCACCTACACGAGCGCCGTCAAGGCCGGGACCACACTGCAGCCCGGCGACTCCGTCAACTCCAAGAACGGGCAGTTCCGGCTCGTCCTGCAGGGTGACGGCAACCTCGTCGAGTACGGCATCGGCAACGCGGTGCTCTGGGCCTCCAACACGGCCAACCAGCCGGGGGCCACCGTCGTCGTCCAGAAGGACGGGTACCTGACGATGGTCCGGAACGGTCGGGTCGTGGCGCAGTGGGGATCGGGTGGCGGTGCCGCCAAGGACTTCGGCGTCCGGGCGGACGGTGAACTGCGCATGCGGAAGGTCGGCAACGGGATGTTCTGGCGCATCGCGACCTTCCAGAACCGCATCACCTCGGGCGGGACCCTCGCGGCCGGCACGACCCTCCGTGCGAGCGCCGCCTCGCCCCGCACGCTCGCGATGCAGGCCGACGGCAACCTCGTGCAGTACGTCAGCGGCACGGCGGTGTGGTCCTCGCAGACCTTCGGCAACCCGGGCGCCTACGCGGCGCTGCAGCCCGACGGCAACCTCGTCGTCTACTCGGCGGATGGCCATCGTGCACTCTGGTCGACGCGGACCTCCGGGAAGGGCCCGGCGCAGTTGCTCGTACAGGTCGACTCGAACGTCGTCCTCTACGGCTCCGCGGACACCCGCATCTGGTCGTCGCGTCCGGTGACGGGCCTGCTCTGGCCGGTGAAGACGACGCGCATCTCCGGCCGCTACGGCGACGACCGCGGTGCCGGCCACGTCCCGCGCTACCACCAGGGCACCGACGCGGTCGTGCCGGTCGGCACGCCGGTGTACTCGTCCGGGCGGGGAACGGTCACCTCGGTGGTCCGCAACCACGCCAGCTACGGCAACTACATTGTCGTCACCTACGGGCTGACGACCGTGCTGACGGCGCACCTCAGCGAGATCGAGGTCACGCAGGGGCAGGTGGTCTCGGTCGGCAAGGAGATCGCGAAGTCGGGCAACACCGGGCAGTCGACGGGCCCGCACGTGCACGTCGAGACCCGGGTGAACGGCACGCTCAAGGACCCGCTGACGGTGCTGCACTTCCGCTGACCCGCTCCCGCCGGGTCCCGGTCGTAGGGTGGGCGGGATGCCACATCCCACCGCCGAGGACGTCCTCGCCGCGTTCGCGCGCACCCCGGGTGACGTCGCCGCCGCGCGCCGGATCGCACGGCGCTTCACCGACCTGGACCCGGGGGAACGGTCGGCACTGCTGTGGAGCGACGACCCGGGTGGGCGGACCGTCGCGGTCGTCATGCTCGTCCAGGCCGCACGGCAGCACGCCGACGCGGACCTGACCGACGAGTTCCTGTCGGCGCTCCGGGCGGAACGCATCGACGACCCGGTGCTCGTCGACCTGGCCGCCGAGGAGCTCGTCGGCGTCCCGTTGCTCGGCGGGTCCACCGGGCCGCTGTACGCGCTCGCGAAGTCGGACGTGGCGCTCGTCCGGCGGGCCGCGGTCGTGGCCACCCTGGCGTTCGTCAAGCAGGGCGACGCGGAGGTCCCGCTCGGGCTGGCCGGGCGACTCGTCCGGGAGCGCGGCGAGGTGGTGCAGTCCGCCCTGGGGTGGGTGCTCCGCGAGACCGGCAAGCGGGCGTCCGAGGAGGCCCTGGTGGCGTTCCTCGACCGACACGGGCGCGCCCTGAGCCGCGCGGCGCTCGAGACCGCGACCGAGCACCTCCCCGCTGCCGAGCGGGACCGACTCCGCGCCTGAACCGGCCTGGTACCCGTCGCAGGAGCGCACCGCGCCGAACACGGTGCACCGGTCTCCGACAGGATGGACCGACGACGACAGGAGCCCTCTGGTGCACTCTCACGGCGGCATGCTCGGGACCTTCACCCTCATCGCCCTCACCCTGGCCGGCGCCGTGTACGTCGTCGGCGCGGCCGGACAACGGCGTCGCGGCCAGCCGGCGTGGCCGATCCCCCGGACGGTCGCCTGGATCGCCGGGCTCGTGGCCGTGGCCGCGGTGCTCGTCGGACCACTCGGGCACGCCGGGAACCACGACCTCACCACGCACGTCCTCGGCCACGTCGTCATCGGCATGGTCGCGCCCGTGCTGCTCGTGCTCGGGTCCCCCGTGACGCTCGCCCGCCGGACGCTCGAACCGGTGCCGCTGCAGCGACTCGGACGACTCGCGGGCAACCCGCTGACCAAGGCGCTCGCGTTCCCGGTCGTCGCCGCGGTCCTCGCCGTCGGTGCGTCGTGGCTGCTGTACACCGGGCCCACCGCAGCCGAGTCCACCCGCGACCCGGGGCTGCACTCCGTCGTGATGATCGGGTTCCTGCTCGCCGGGCTGCTCCTCACCGCCGCGGTGGTCGGGGTGTCCGCGGGCATCCGCCGGAGCCCGCGCTGGCTCCGCGTCGCCGTGCTCGCCCTGTCGACCGCCGTCCTCGGAACCGAGGCGGTCCTGATGGCCGTCGACGGGGTCCCCGGCATCGCCGCCGACCAGGTGCCCTCGGCCGCTGCCGCGCTCGGCGGGGGCGCGGTGCTGTACGCCCTCGTGCTCGGCGCGGTCGTGGCCACCGAGCGTCGCCGCGACGAGCGTGCCGCCCGTGAGGAGCAGGACGTCCTGACGGCGCGCAGGACACGGCCGGCAGGACCCGTGCCGTCGACGGACCAGGTCCGCTCCGGTCAGCAGGTCTGACCCGCCGTCCGGTGCGCTGACCGGCCCACGCTGGGAGGTGCCACGCGGCGGAGGCGTACCGATGGACGGAGCGTGCCGGGCCTCCCGTCCGGCCCCGCCGCGACGAGAGGAGCGCACACATGCGCGCACTGACCTGGCAGGGCACCGAGAAGGTGTCCGTCGAGACCGTTCCCGACCCGACCATCCAGGAGCCGACCGACGCGATCGTCCGGATCACCTCCACGGCGATCTGCGGCTCCGACCTGCACCTGTACCGCGTCCTCGGCCCGTACATCGACAAGGGCGACGTCCTCGGCCACGAGCCGATGGGCATCGTCGAGGAGGTCGGTTCCGCCGTCACGAACCTCAAGGTCGGCGACCGCGTCGTCATCCCCTTCAACATCTCCTGCGGCCACTGCTACATGTGTGCGCGCGGGCTCCAGTCGCAGTGCGAGACCACGCAGGTGACCGAGTACGGCAGCGGCGCGTCCCTGTTCGGCTACACGAAGATGTACGGCCAGGTCCCCGGCGGCCAGGCCGAGTACCTCCGCGTGCCGCACGCCGACTACGGCCCCATCAAGGTGCCGCACACCGGCGCGGACGAGCAGTGGCTGTTCATGAGCGACATCATCCCGACCGCCTGGCAGGCCGTGCAGTACGCGGACGTCCCCGAGGGCGGCACGCTCGCGGTGCTCGGTCTCGGTCCGGTCGGCCAGTTCGCCGCCCGCATCGGCAAGCACCTGGGCTACCGCGTGCTCGCCGTCGAGCCGGAGCAGGTGCGTCGTGACCTCGCCGCGAAGTACGGCATCGAGACGTTCGACCTGTCGAAGGACCTCGTCGCCGAGCTCGTGGACCTGACCGACGGCCGCGGCCCGGACGCCGTCGTCGACGGCGTCGGCATGGAGGCACACGGCAACCCCGCCGCCGGGTTCGCCCAGCGCGCCGCCGGCCTGCTGCCCGACAAGCTCGCGCAGAAGGCCATCGAGACCGCGGGTGTCGACCGCCTCGACGCCGTGCACACCGCGATCGACCTGGTCCGCCGCGGCGGCACCGTCTCGCTCTCGGGTGTCTACGGCGGCATGGCCGACCCGATGCCGATGATGACGCTGTTCGACAAGCAGATCACCATCCGCGAAGGCCAGTGCAACGTCCGCCGCTGGGTCGACGACCTCATGCCGCTCGTCGAGGACCCCTCCGACCCGCTCGGCACGCTCGACCTGACGACGCACAAGGTCTCGCTCGAGGACGCCCCGCACATGTACGAGGTCTTCCAGAAGAAGGAGGACGGCTGCATCAAGGTCGTCCTCGACCCGGCGCTGCCCGCGGGTTCCTCGGCCGCGGCATGACCAGGGTCGTCATCGTCGGCGCGACCGGGAACGTCGGGAGCGCGCTGCTCCGACGGTTCCGGGACGCCGGCGCCGACCTGGTCGGGGTCGCCCGGCGACTGCCCGACCTGCGGGCCGAGCCCTACGACGCCGCGCTCTGGCACACGGTCGACGTCGGCGCGGTCGACGCCGTGGACCGGCTGGCCGCCGTCTTCCGCGGCGCGGACGCCGTGGTGCACCTCGCCTGGGCGCTGCAGCCGACGCACGACATCCCGGCGCAGCACCGTACCGACGTCACCGGGACCGCGAACGTGCTCGCCGCCGTCGCCGCGGCCGGCGTGCCGCAGGTCGTCGTCGCCTCGTCCGTCGGCGCGTACCGCGGTGTGGACGTGGCCGGCAAGCGCACCCCGGTGGACGAGAGCTGGCCCGCCGACGGCATCCCGACCGCCACGTACTCCGTCCACAAGGCCGAGAACGAGCGCGCGATGGACGTGTTCGAGCGCGAGCACCCGGACGTGGTCGTCACCCGGATGCGCCCGGGGCTCGTCTTCCAGCGGGACGCCGCGGCCGAGATCCGCGGGCTGTTCCTCGGCCACCTCGTGCCGATGCGCGCCGTCCGGTTGCTGCGGTTCGCCGTGCTGCCCCTGCCGTACCCCTTCGTGTTCCAGGCCGTGCACGCCGACGACCTCGCCGACGCCTTCTGGCGCGCGATCGACCGGACGGCCGGCGGCGCGTTCAACGTCGCCGCCGCGCCCGTGCTCACCCCGCCGCGGATGGCCCGGGTGCTCGGGATGCTCGGCGCGGTCCGCGTGCCCCTGCGGCTCGTGCGCGCGTTCGTGACGCTGACCTGGCGGCTGCGCCTGCAGCCGACCGACGCGGGCTGGGTGGACATCGCAGCCGGCGTGCCGATCATGCGGACGGACCGTGCGCGCGAGGTGCTCGGCTGGGAGGCCCGGCACAGTGCCGAGGACGCCATGCGCGACCTGGTGGCGGGGTTCGCCGACGGCCACGGCGTGCCGGAGACGCCGCCGCTGCGCGGCTGAGGTCCGCCGGAGAGCGGACCGAGCGGCACCGGTACCGGCCCGCACCGGTACCGATCCCGACCCGCAGGGACACACGGGCGTCACGGTCCCCTCCGACCGTGGCGCCCGTCGTCGTGCGGGGAGCGTGCGGTCAGGACGGACCGGCGGTCAGCGGGACGCCTCGTCCGACCCCGGTGTGGGTGCCGCGGTCGCCGCCTGCTCGTACAGGCCGGTCGCCAGGTCGTTGAGGACCGCGTGCAGGTCGCCGCGGTGCCGGGTGTCCACGGCGCGGAGCATCGCGACGTAGCGACGGCGGTAGTCGCCGACGACCTCCTCGCCCGCAGGACGGAGGCGCAGCAGCGACCCGCGACGGTCGTTCGGGTTCGGGGTGCGTTCGAGCAGACCGGCGGACGCCAGCCGGTCGATCAGGTTCGTCACGGCGCCGGAGGTCAGGCCCAGGAACCCGGCGACCTCGGTCGGGGTGGAGTACCCGGTGTCGCTGACGAGGACCAGCGCACGCAAGCCGCTCTCGTGGACGCCGGCACGGGCGCTCAACTGCCCGACGAGGCTCGCGTTCGCGCGGACGACCGCGTCGAACGCGGCCATCAGGTCGGTCGCGCCGTCCTCGTCCTGTCCCGTCACCACCTGGTCCCGCCCCTCGCTCGTTGCGGAAGAGTACCGGGCCGACACGACCGTGCCGGACGCCGTCGCGCCTCCCGTCCTGCCCTGGCCCCCGCTCTGGGGGCGGACTCGGGCTTTCATCTGGCTCAACCCGTCATTATCTTGATCATCAAGCAATCACTCCTCCGAAGGATTGCACCCCCACACCGACCACCGAACATCGAGGTACCCCGTGTCCAACCCGCTCCGCACCTCCCCGCTGAAGCGCCTCCGCTTCGCCCCCGTTGCGCTCCTCGCGGGCATCTTCGCGGCCGTGCTCCTCTCCCTCTCGCTCACCGGCACCCTCTCCGGGTTCGCCGCGAGCATCACGAACAGCAGCAACACCGCCGCCAGCGGCACGCTGATCATGCAGGAGCAGAACGCCAACGCGTCGGTCACCTGTCTCAGCACCGACGGCGGCTCGGTCTCCACCAACTCGGCGACCTGCTCGACCATCAACAAGTTCGGTGGCAGCACGACGATGACCCCGGGCAACACGGTCAACACCGCGATCACCATCAAGAACACGGGCACCGCCGCCGCGAACACCTTCACGCTGACCCCCGGTGCGACCTGCACGCAGACGGCGAACGGCACGTCGAACGGCACCGCGACCGACCTCTGCGCGAAGATGAACCTCGTCATCACCTCGGGCTCCACCACGGTCTTCTCCGGCACCCTCGCCAGCTTCAAGGGCGCCGCCGCGATCTCGCTGCCCACCGCTCCCGCCGCCGGTGCGAGCGTCCCCTTCAACTTCGCCGTCACGCTCGACTCCTCGGCCGGCAACACCTACCAGGGCCTCGCCGCCTCGGTCCCGATGACCTGGACCTTCACGGCCTGATCCGCCCCGCCCAGACCGGCGACGCTCGACCGACCCCCCTACGGTCGAGCGTCGCCATCACCCGTGACCGACACCGACCAGGACGGAGCAGCACATGAGCCAGACCTCGGCCATCCCGCTCAGCGGGACACTGCCGCGGCCGCTCCTGCGTGGGCGAACGTTCAGCCGCTCCGAGTCCGTCCTCGCCTGGTCGGTCGCCGTCATCGCCGCGGTCCTCCTGACCGCCGCGATGCTGTTCCTCACCAACGGCGGCCGCTGGTTCGTCGTCGAGACGCCGTCGATGGGTGAAGCCGCCCCGGTCGGCACGCTCGTGCTCGACATGCCCGTGCAGGCCTCGTCGCTCCGCGTCGGCGACATCGTCTCGTACAGCGTCGCCGCGAACCCCGACGTCGTGTACACCCACCGGATCATCGAGATCGACCCCGACGGCGGCATCCGCGCCCGGGGCGACGTGAACGGTGCCGCCGACCCGTGGACCCTGACCCAGGACGACCTGGTCGGCGCCCCGGTCCTGCTCGTCCCGCACCTGGGCTGGCTCTTCAAGGCCACCCCGGTCCTCCTGGTCGGGACGCTCCTCATCTGGGGCCTGACCAGCGCCTTCACCGACCGGGTCACCCGGAGCAGCCTGCGCATCGCCGGCGGTTCCCTCACGGTCTCCTACGCGGCCTTCCTGCTCAAGCCCTTCGTCAACGTCACGACGATCTCGAACAGCACGTCCCCCGGCTCGGTCGAGGCGACCGTCGTCTCCTCCGGGATCTTCCCCGTCCGCGTCGACGCGGTCGGCGGCAACGCCGTGCACCTCGTCGACGGCGAGGTGGGGCGGGTCACCATCACCGAGCTCAACCGGCACGGTCACTACCAGCTCATGTCGAGCATCGACCTCGACCCGACGGGCTGGGCCCTGCTCGTCGCCGCCTGCCTGGTCCCGCTCGTCCTCTGCCTGGTGGTCGGACGCGTGCAGACGGTGCGGCCCTCGTGAACCCCGGTCGTCTCCGCGACGGCAAGGTCGTCGCGCTCCTGCTGGTCGTCGCACTCGCCGTCGTCCTCCTCGTCAACCAGTTCGCCCCGACCCGCTCGGGCTTCAGCGCGAAGGTGACGAACGGGTCGAACTCCGCCGGCACCGCGGCGTCGAACACCTGCACCGGTGCGGTCGGCTTCGACGCCACCGCCAGCAATGCCCTGTTCGCGTACAAGCTGACCGAGCCGTCCGGCTCGACGACCGCGGCCGACTTCTCCGGCAAGGGCGCGAACGGCACCTACCAGGGCGGGATGACCGCGAGCGCCCCGAGCCCGGTCGCCTGCCCCCGCGACCCCGGGACCGCGTGGCTCCTCGACGGAGCGTCCGACTTCCTCTCCACCCCCGCGGCGCAGCGGAACCCCGTGACCTTCAGCGAGGAGGTCTGGTTCCGCACCTCGGTGGCCGGCGGCCTGCTCATCGGCTTCGGCGGCAGCCAGGTCACCGTCTCCGGCCAGCACGACCGGCAGATCTACCTCAACACGAACGGGCAGCTCGTCTTCGGCGCCTACAACGGGGCCACGCAGGTGGTGACCTCGCCGAAGTCCTACAACGACGGCGCGTGGCACCACGTCGTCTCGACGATGTCCGCCACGACCGGCATGCGGTTGTACGTCGACGGCGCGCTCGTGGCCTCGAACGCGAACTACACGGCGCCGGAGAACTACACCGGGTACTGGCGCATCGGGTACGACACGATCTCCGGCTGGCCCGGAGCGCCGGCGAACCCGTACTTCACGGGTTCGATGCGGTTCGCTGCCGTCTACAACTCCGTGCTCACCGCGGCGCAGGTGAGCAGCCACTACGTCGCCGGGCGCTGACTCCGGGGTAGGCCGCGGACCGGCGTCCGACCGGGCCCGTCAGCGGGCGCAGGAGGTGCGGCCGAGTCCGAACAGCCGGATCGTGGTGATCCGCACGGTGGACGGCGACGTGGCCGTCCACGTGTCGGTGAGGTCGGTGCGCACGCTGATGGTCGACGTCTTCCAGACGAAGAAGTCCGACGCGCCCAGCGTGACGTCCCGCTCGCCCGCAGCGGTGCTGATCCCGCTCGCGGCCCCGTCGACCAGGACGGTGAAGCGTTCGGGTGCGACCCCGGAGTAGGTCCATGCCACGTCGACCGCGGCGTTGCCGACGTTCGTGCAGGTGAGCCCGGTCACCGGGGTGGCGACCGCGGTGGTGATCGAACTGGCCCCGGTGGTCGTGGTCGCTGCGAAGGCAGCGGCCGCCGCGGGTGCGGGCAGTGCGACCCCGACGACGGCACACACCGCCGCCGCGACCACGACGGCCCGGGCGCGGGGGCGGCGCGGACGTGCGGCACGGTGACGGCCGTGGCGCGGGAGCCGGTCGGTCGGGGCGTCGGTGCGGGTGCGCACGGCGGGCACCACGGCGAACCCGGCGAGCACGACGATCCCGGCGGCCAGTGCGACGAGGGGCACGGTCCGGTGCTCCGCGGCCCAGACGACCGGGAGCCCGACGAGCGGGACACGCAGGTACCCGACCCCGACGACCGAGGACCGCGCGACGGCGGTCGAGTCCGCCTCCGGGTTCGCGTCGCCCTTCGTGACGAGCTCGCCGTGGGCGTCCACGTCGTGGAGGCGGTGCAGGCGCAGCACGCCGGCGTGGTCGGGGTCCGGGAAGAGCAGCACCTGACCCGCCCGGAGGTCGTGGGCCGGGACCGGCTTGCTCACGACGACGTCACCGGGCAGCAGGGTGGGCTGCATGGAGCCCGTCATCACGGTGGTGGTGTGCCACCCGAGTGCGAGCGGAGCGATGCCCCAGAACGCGACGCCCACGAGTGCCGCGATGACGCCACGAGCGGCGAGCACGACCGTGAACCGGAGCCACGACGACGAGCGCATGCCGATCCTCCTGTCCGGTGGGCGTGCGGTGGTGGGCAGGGACTAGAGGTTCTGGGCTTCCCAGGTGAAGCCGAGGCTGGCGGTGGCGCCCATGAGGGTCGCGGGTGCGTCGGGGGAGACGGTGTACGTGATCTGGAAGGTCCGCGTCTCGGGCTTCGTGCCCGCGGTCTTCCACGTCCCGAGGCCGGACGCGTAATCCTTCCGGGTCGACACGAAGGACGCGAGCGAGCCGTCGTAGAGGGTGCCGTCGGTCCCGGTCGCCGCCGTGAACCCGTCACAGGTGCCGTAGCCGCCGCCGGTGCCCTGCTTGACCTGGAGGGTCACGGACGAGGCCAGGGCCTTGGTCTGGGTGACGTCCTTCGCGTACATGCGGACGGCGCTCGGCAGGCTGCCGCTCGAGGTCACCGCGATGCAGTTCGTGTCGGTGGACCCGGGCTTGAGGTTCGACGCGGAGAACAGCGCGCCGTTCGAGGCGTCGTTCGTCAACGCGACCGTGCCCATCGACCAGTTGTCGGCACCGTCGGACGAGGTCGCCGAGAAGGCCGAGTAGCTCGCCGTGGAGACGGCGACGCCGGCGGCGAGCAGCGCGGCGGGGATCACGGCGAAGGTGCCGAGGCGAGCGAGGGTGCGGGTAGGGCGACGCATTTCCGGGTTCCATCCTGATCGTGTCGCCTCGATTTTCGAGGCATCTGCGACTGTACGCCTCGATTTTCGAGTTTGTCAATCTTCGTGATGAACGGATGTCGACTATGCTCGGCACGTGACCGCACCTCCCCGGCGCCCCTCCACCGCCGACCTCGACCGCCTCCTCGACGAGGCCGTGGCGACCTTCTACGGCGCACAGGTCGAGCACGCGCACCTCATGCAGCACCTCGCCGTCCGGCACGGTCTGAACCCGGTGGACCTCCGCGCGCTGCAGTTCCTCGGCGCGGTCGACGACGACCGCACGCCGAAGGAACTCGGCGGGTACCTCGAGATGGGGACGGGGGCCGTGACCGCGCTCCTCGACCGGCTCACCCGGCAGGGACTGCTCGACCGCGTCCGCAACCCCGATGACCGGCGCAGCGTCCGGATCGAGCTCACGCTCGACGGGGTCGCGGTCCTCGGGTCCGTGCGGGCCGCGTACCGCCAGGTGCTCGAGGGCGCCGTGGCTCCCGAGTCCTTCGAGCTGTTCATCGACTTCACCGGGCGGATGGCCGACGCCCTGCGAGCAGCCGCCCGTCCGGACGAGGCCGACGTCTGACGATCCCGGTGGCCACCCCGTGGTCGTCCGTCCGCGGCAGACTGGGGGCATGGCACGGAAGACCGGCGTCGCGGCGCCCCGCATCACCCTGACCGAACCGGCAGACCTCGAGCCGTGGTCGCCCGGAGCCGGGGACGTGCTGACCGGTGACCGGATCGACGGCAAGCGCATCGACGTGCTCGACGTGGCGGGGGAGCGGCTGCCCGACCTGGAGCTCGAGGAGTGCGTCGTCGGGACCCTCCGGGCCGACGGCGCCGACCTGCGCGGGCTCCGCATCCGGGACACCGTGGTCGAGGTGCTGGACGCCCCCGTGCTCCGTGCCCAGAGCGGCGCGTGGCGCGAGGTCCGGATCGCCGGCGGACGGATCGGGTCGGCCGAGCTGTACGACAGTTCGTTCAGCGCGGTGGAGTTCGTCGGCATGAAGCTCGGGTTCGTGAACCTCCGCGCGTCGGTGCTCACCGACGTGGTGTTCCGCGACTGCGTCATCGACGAGGTCGACATCGCGGACGCCCGGCTGCAGCGCGTGGCCTTCCCGGGCAGCACGATCCGGGAGGTCGCCGGGGCGGACACCCGCATCGAGGACGTGGACCTCCGCGACGCCGACCTCGACCGGGTGGAGCGGCTCGACGGGCTGCGCGGTGCGACGATCGGCGGCGAGCAGCTGTACACGCTCGCGCCGCTGCTCGCCGCACAGGCCGGGTACCGGGTCGAGTGACGGCCACCGAGGCATCCGCCCCGGCACTGCTGCTGCCCACCGACCTGCTCGGGCGGTGGGACCTGCACCGGACGGTGCACGACCGCCTCGCCGGGGTGACGGGCACGGTGACCGGCTCCACCGAACTGACGGCCGAGGACGACGGGTCCGTGCGCTGGCGCGAGGCGGGGACGATGGTCCTCGGCGCCACCGAGACGCCGGTGTGGCGCACCCTGTCCGTCCGTCGCAGCACCGGTGACCGGTGGTTCGTGCACTTCGCCGACGGCCGGCCGTTCCACGACTGGGCGTGGGGCGACCGTGTCGAGCACGCCTGTGCGCCGGACGACTACACGGGCCTCCTCACCGGGACGCCCGAGCGGTGGCGGGTCCGGTGGGAGGCCCATGGCCCGGCCAAGGACCTGGTGCTCGACAGCGTGCTGACGCCGGCACGGTGACGCCGGTGCGCCGCCGCAGCCGCGCAGCAGCCACGTGGCCGCAGCCACGCGGGCGGACCGATCAGCGCCGCAGTGCCGCCGCCACGTCCGCCTGCAGCAGGTCCCCGTGCACCGCGGCCCCGGTCTGCGTACCCGCTGCCGCCGAGCCGATGACCGTCAGCATCGCGTTCGCCACGTTGCCGGCCGCGTAGACGCCGGGGACGTCGGTCTTCCCGAGCGCGTCGACGGCCAGGACCCGGCCGAACCGGGTCCCGTTGGCCTCCTGGTCCACGGGCGTCAGTCCGAGCCCCGCGGCCCAGTCGACCCGGGCCTCGACACGACTCGCGGCCGCCAGGGCATCGAGTCCGACGACGGACCCGTCCGGCAGCTCCACGCCGCTGAGCCGGTCGCCGTCGGACAGCACTCGCGCGACGGGGGAGTGGACGACCGTGATCCCCCGTGCAGCGAAACCGGCGAGGACGGTGTCGTCGACGGCGCCGGGATCGGCCACGAAGGCCGTCACGTCCTCGCTGAGGGCCCGGAACATCTGCACCTGGTGCGCTCCGGCCGGTGTCGTCACCAGGACGCCGATCCGTCGGTCGCGGACCTCCCACCCGTGGCAGAACGGGCAGTGCACGACCCCGCGGCCCCACTGCTCGGCCAGTCCGGGGACGTCCGGCAGCAGGTCGACGCCACCGCCGGTGATGACCACGCGGCGTGCTGCGACGACCTCGCCGCTGTCCAGGGTGAGGCGGAACCCGACCGGGTCGTCCTCGGTGACGGGCGTGGCGGACGCGGCCACGATCCTCCCGTCCGTGACGGTGACGCCGTAGCGGGCCGCCTCCTCTCGGCCGACGCGGACGAGGTCGAGGGGTGCGGTGCCCTCCTGGCCCAGGTAGTTGTGGACGCCCTCGGCGGGGGCGTTGCGCGGTTCGCCCGCGTCGACGACGAGCACGGAGCGGCGCGAGCGCCCCAGGATGAGCGCTGCGGACAGGCCGGCGGCACCGCCGCCGACGACGATGACGTCATGGAGTTCGGACATGTGGGGATCCTCCGCCGAGCGGATCCTCCGCGGCAAGCTCCGTTGCCGGCATGGCAACATGGGGGCATGGCACACGCACGGGAGGACCGCCCCACGGAGCCGACGACGGCCGACGTCGTGGACGCGGTCGGCCCACGGCTCCGAGCGCTCCGCACGCGACGGGGCACCACCCTCGCCGCACTCGCGGAGCGCACCGGCATCTCGGTGAGCACCCTGTCCCGGCTGGAGTCCGGCCAGCGGAAGCCGACGCTCGAACTGCTGCTGCCGCTCGCCCGCGCGTACCAGGTGCCGCTCGACGACCTCGTCGGGGCACCGGCGACCGGGGACCCTCGGGTGCACCTCAAGCCCGAGCGGCACGGTCGCCGTGTCGTGATCCCCCTGACGAAGCGGACCGGGGGCGTGCGCTCGTTCAAGCAGCTCATCGAGCCGCACGACCACGGATCGGACACGACGCTGAAGACCCACGAGGGCTACGAGTGGCTCTACGTGCTGTCCGGTCGGCTCCGACTGGCGCTCGGCGACGAGGTGTTCGACCTCGGCCCGGGCGAGGTCGTCGAGTTCGACACCCACACCCCGCACTGGGTCGGCAACGTGACCGACCAGGTCACCGAGGTGCTCTGCCTGTACGGGCCGCAGGGGGAGCGGGCGCACGTCCGGTCCAGCCCGCGGGCTGGCTGAGGGCACGGACGCCGGACACGACGACGGCGGCGAGCCGCAACGTCATCGCGTTGCGCCCCGCCGCCGACGTGCGCTCCGCGGTCAGCCGACGGCGGCCCGGTAGCGCTCGAGCACCTCGGGGTGCGGGTCCGCGGGGATCGCCGTGGTCGGGATCGACCAGCCGGGCAGTGACCCGGTGACGACCCACGCGGCCTGACGGGCAGCGCCGGCGGCGACGTACTCGCCGGGTTCCGGCACGAGGACCTCGCGGCCGAACACCTGCGCGGCGACGACCCGGACGGCCTCGTTCTGTGCGGCACCGCCGATGAGCAGGAGTCGCTCGACCGTGACCCCCGTGCGCTCCACCGCGGCGAGCCCGTCGGCGAGGGCGCAGAGCATGCCCTCGACCGCCGCCCGGGCCAGGTGTGTCCGGTCCGTCGTCGCTGGCGTCATGCCGAGCAGCGACGCGGTGGCGTCCGGTCGGTTCGGCGTGCGCTCACCGACGAAGTACGGCACGAGGACGAGCCCGTCGGCACCGGCCGGCGCCTGCAGTGCCAACCGCCCGAGCTCGGCGTGGTCGACGCCGAGCAGGCCGCCGACCACCTCGAGCACGCGCGCCGCGTTGAGCGTCGTGACGATCGGCAGGCGGGCACCCGTGGCGTCCGCGAAGCCCGCGACCGTGCCCGTCGGGTCCTCGATCGCGGTGTCGGTCACGCCGAACACCGTGCCGCTCGTCCCGAGGGACACCGCGACGTCGCCCGCCGCCAGGCCGAGGCCCAGTGCGGCGCCGGCGTTGTCCCCCGCGCCCGCCGTGACGACGAGCCCGCGGGAGGCCCGCGCACCGCCCGGCAGGTCGACGTCCTGCTCGAGCGTGCCCATCGCCTCGGACGGCGCGACCACGCGCGGCACGATCACCGCGTCGCCGTCGTCACCGGTCTCGGCCCCGCGCAGCGGACGGCCCAGGGCGAGCTCGAACAGCTCCGGGTCGTACTCGCGGCGGGCCGGGTCCCAGTAGGCCGTGCCGCTGGCGTCCGAGCCGTCGGTCGCCAGGGCGTCCAGGTCGGGGCCGAGCGGGCTCTCGTCCGCAGGGCCGTAGCCCCGGAGGCGCCAGGACAGCCAGTCGTGCGGGAGCGCGACGGCCGCGACGCGGGCCGCGTGCTCCGGCTCGGCGTCGCGGAGCCAGCGCAGCTTCGTGGCGGTGAACGAGGCCACCGGGACGAGACCCGTGCGGGCGACCCACGCCTCCCGGCCGAGTTCCTCGACCATCGCGGCGGCGGCGGCCGCGCTGCGGACGTCGTTCCAGAGCAGGGCCGGGCGGATCACACGGCCGTCGGCGTCGAGCACGACCATGCCGTGCTGCTGCCCACCGATGCCGATCGCGGCGACGTCGTCGAGCCCGCCGGCGTCCGCGACGGCGGCGCCGAGGGCGTCCCACCAGGCGGTGGGGTCGACCTCGGTGCCGTCCGGGTGGGACGCGCGGCCGGAGCGGACGACCTCGCCGGTGGCGGCCCGCCGGACGACGACCTTGCAGGACTGCGTGGACGAGTCGACCCCGGCGACGAGGAGGTCCTCGTCACCGGGGTCGGTCGCGCTGGAGGCGATCTCAGCCACGAGCGCCCATCAAGTGCTCGAGGGCGAGCTGCTGCAGCTTGACGAAGCCGAAGCCCTTGCCGCCGAAGTACGCGTCGGCGTCGAAGTCCTCGTAGGCGGAGGTGTCGGCGAGGAAGTCGTCGTACGACTCGCCCGCGTTCAGCGTCGGCTGCGCGAGCTCGGTGACCTTCGACGCCTCGAGGGCTGCCTGCACCTCGGGGTCGGCGCGGAACGCCTGGGCACGCTCCTTGAGGAGCAGGTACATGCGCATGTTGGCCGCGGCTGAGTCCCAGACGCCGGTGAAGTCCTCGGTGCGGGACGGCTTGTAGTCGAAGTGACGCGGGCCGTCGTAGGCGCGGCCGCCCTGCGGGGCACCGTGCTCGAGGAGGTCGACGAGCGAGAACGCGTTCTGCAGGTCGCCGTGACCGAAGACGAGGTCCTGGTCGTACTTGATGCCGCGCTGCCCGTTCAGGTCGATGTGGAAGAGCTTGCCCGAGTACAGCGCCTGCGCGATGCCGGCGGTGAAGTTCAGGCCCGCCATCTGCTCGTGGCCGACCTCGGGGTTCACGCCGAACAGCTCGGGGCGCTCGAGGGTGTCGATGAACGCGATCGCGTGGCCGAGCGTCGGGAGCAGGATGTCGCCGCGGGGCTCGTTCGGCTTCGGCTCGATGGCGAACTTGATGCCGTAGCCCTTGTCGGTGACGTACTGGGCGAGGAGGTTGACGGCCTCGCGGTAGCGCTCGAGCGCCGCCTGGACGTCCTTGGCGGCGTCGTACTCGGCGCCCTCGCGGCCACCCCACATGACGAACGTCTCGGCACCGAGCTCGGCGGCGAGGTCGACGTTGCGGAGCACCTTGCGGAGCGCGAACCGGCGGACGTCGCGGTCGTTCGAGGTGAAGCCGCCGTCCTTGAAGACCGGCGCGGAGAACAGGTTCGTGGTCACCATCGGGACGACGAGGCCGGTCGACTCGAGCGCGCCCTTGAGGCGGTCGATCTGGGTCTGACGCTCGGCGTCGGTCGAGCCGAACGCGAAGAGGTCGTCGTCGTGGAAGGTGAGGCCGTAGGCGCCGAGCTCGTCGAGCTTCTCGACCGCCTCGACCACGTCGAGCTGGGGGCGCGTCGGGCCGCCGAAGGGGTCCGAGCCGTTGTAGCCGACGGTCCAGAGACCGAAGGAGAACTTGTCGTCGCGGGTGGGCTGCACTGCCATGGGGTCTGCCGATCGTCGTCGAGCGCATTTGTTGTCAGCGAGAACATATGCGCTGCACCGGCCCGAGCGCAACCCCTCGACGGCGCGCCGACGCCCCGCCCCGCGCCTCCCGGCCGGGCGTCAGAGGTCGTAGACGCCGTCGAGGCCGCCGCCCGCGACCGGCCCGCGCAGGGCCCAGCCGCGGCGCAGCTCCGTCGTCGCCGTCCGGAACGCCGCCAGGACGTCGAGGCCCTGCCGGAGCATGCCCTGCAGCTGCAGTCCCTCGTACAGGGCGAGCAGCTGCACGGCGGCGCTCCCGGTGTCGACCGACGCCGCTTCCCGTCCGGTGGCGACGTCGCTGTCCAACAGCTGCCGGACCGTGCGGTGGAAGGCCTCGTACTGGTTCCGGTAGAACGGCGCCGCCGGGTTCAGCGGGTCCGCACCCGCGGTCAAGCTGCTGACCAGCAGGCGCATCATGCGGGGGTCGGCGAGGTTCGCCGCGATCAGGCGTTCCAGGAACGCGACGGCACCGTCCCCCGTGGCGTGCTCCAGCAGCGGCCGCAGACGGACCTCGTGCCACCGCATCACGGCGACGGCGAGCAGGCTCTCCCACGTCGGGAACTCGCGCTGCACCAGCTCCGGGGCGATCCGTGCCTGGGCCGCGACGGCGTCACCGGTCAGGTGCAGGCTGTCGCCGGTGCGGATGAGTTCGATGGCGGCCTCGGCGATGCGGATGCGGAGGCGTGCCTGCTCGAGGCGCTCGTCGTCCGCGGTGCCCGTTCCCGCCCCGGTGCCCGTTCCCGCCCCGGTGCCGGTGTCGACCCGGGGTGCCGTGTCGGTCGTGTCGGTCTCCGTGCCGGTGGCGCTGTCGGCGGAGCGGGCATCGGTGGTCATCGCAGCCTCGGTTCGTCGTTCGGCCCCCAAGGGTGGACGGGGCTGTGCACCGCCAGTCTGGCGAAGGTCCCCGCGGTGGTGCCTGCCCCAGTAGGCGGGGCAGCGACTGCGCGTGCTGCGATACTCGCTGCATGGGCGTCGACGCTGCGGGCGGGTCCGGCTCGCGGCCGACCCTCGGGACGATCGCCCGCCGGGCCTCGGTCTCGCTCGCCACCGTGTCGAAGGTCCTGAACGGCCGCCCCGGTGTCTCCGGTCCGACCCGGGAGCGCGTCGAACACCTGCTCGCCGCCTCCGGCTACGCCCAGCGGGACCGTCCGCCCGAGCCCGGGTCCCTCGTCGAGCTCGTCGTCGAGGACCTGGCCAGCGAGTGGTCGATCGAGATCGTCCGCGGTGTCGAGCAGGTCGCCCGGGAGCACGGCTACGCGCTGTCCCTCTCGGCGCTCGGCGCCGACCACGCCGTGGGTGAGGACTGGATCGCCGGCGTGCTGCACCGCCGCCCGGTGGCGGTCGTCCTGCAGTTCTCCGCCCTCACCGCGGGCCGACGCGACCAGCTCCGCGCGCGGGGCATCCCGTTCACGGTCGTCGACCCCGTCGGCGACCCGCCCGCCGACGTCCCCGTGGTCGGCGCGACGAACACCGCCGGGGGAGCGGCCGCGACGCAGCACCTGCTCGACCTCGGGCACCGCAGGATCGCCGCGATCGCCGGGCCCCTCGACATGCGCTGCGCCGCGGACCGGTTGGCCGGTCACCGCGCGGCGCTCGCCGCGGCCGGACGGGAGGCCCGGACCACCTCCGCCGGGACGGCTGCGGTCGACGACGGGGCGGCCGGGCACGTCGTCGTCGCCGACTTCAGCCGCGCGGACGGCGAGCGCGCAGCCCGTGTGCTCCTCGCGACGGCGCCCCGACCGACCGCGATCGTGACGGGCAACGACCTGCAGGCCCTCGGCGTGCTCGACGCCGCTCGGGCGTCCGGCCTGCGGGTGCCCGAGGACCTGTCGGTCGTCGGGTTCGACGACGTGGCACCGGCACGGTGGGCACGTCCGGCGCTGACGACGATCCGGCAGCCGCTGCAGGAGATGGCCCAGCGGGCGACACGAATGGCGCTCCGCCAGCACGCGGGGGGCGCGACCGGACCGGTGGGGGACGTCGACGACGGGCCGGTCCGGGTCGAACTCGCGACGTCGCTCGTGGTGCGCGACTCCACGGCCGCACCCGGTCCCGGGACGCGGGACGCGCCTCCCGTCCGACGCTGACGGCCGGCGCGGGCCGCGCAGGTGGGGTCACCGGTCGACGCGGCACCGCGGGAGCCGCGTCCGGCGCTCACAGGTCCGGCAGCCGGCGGCCCTGAGCGGTGTCGTTCCAGGTCGTCCGACCGCGTGCGTCCGTCCACGCGTGCAGTCCGCCGTGGCCCTGTGGGAGCCCACAGCGCCACCGGTCGAACACGCTCGGGCAGCGGTCCTCGGTCGGGATCGGGTCGGCCATCGATGTCCTCCAGTCGTCCGGGTCCGTCGCCCGGCTCTCTCCTCATGACGTGTTCGGAGGGCGTTCCGTCACGGATGGCGTCCGACCCGGTCCGGAGGCCCGTCGAGAGCGACCGCCCTGCTCGGTAGGGTCGGGCGCATGAGCATGGACCACGTCGACGTCGACTGGGAGCACGCCCGCGACACGAACCGCGCGAACTGGGACGACCGGGTGCCGATCCACGAGGGCGCCTACGCGCGCGACGCCTTAGCCGACCCGGCCCACCGGTAGGACGTCGTCCGCGAGGACCTGCCGGCGCTCACGCCCTGGCTCCCCGGCCGGTCCCTCGACGGCCTGGACGTCTGCCACCTGCAGTGCCACATCGGCACCGACACCGTCTCGCTCGCGCGGGAGGGAGCGCGCGTGACCGGCGTCGACTTCTCGCACCCGGCGCTCGTGTCGGCGGCGGTGCTGGCCGAGCGGTCCGGGGTCGACGTCACGTGGGTCGAGTCCGACGTCCTCGACGCCCGCGCCGCGGTGACCGGTGACTTCGACGTCGTCTACACGAGCATCGGCACGATCTGCTGGCTGGCCGACCTGGACCGGTGGGCCGCCCAGGTGGCTGCACTCCTGCGACCCGGCGGGGTGTTCTTCATCCGCGACGGCCACCCGGCGCTGTACGCCCTGGACGAGGACGCCGACGAGCTCGTCACCCGCCACCGGTACTTCCCGGACGGGACCGCCCAGCAGTGGGAGGACGCGACCACCTACGCCGGCGACGGGACCGTGTCGCAGCCCCGCACGTACGAGTGGCCGCACCCGCTGTCCGAGATCGTGAACGCCCTGCTCGGCGCAGGACTCCGGCTCCGTCGACTCGACGAGGGCCGGACCCTGCCGTGGCGTTTCAGCTCCCGCATGGAGGAGACCGGCGACGGGTCGTGGACGTGGCCCGAGCGGGACCGCGACCGCATCCCGACGACGTACACGATCGTCGCCACCCGCGACTGACCCGGCGACGGGGAGCGCTGCAGGCCGCGGTGCCTCACCCGCGGAGCGCCCGTGACCGGCGCGCCCTGCGCGACCGTGCCACGAAAGTTTTCCGATCCTGTCGTCCGGCTTGTCCCGGCCACCCGCGGTCCCTACCGTCGACGGCGGACGCACGATGCGAGGGAGCATGCGATGACGGACGACCGGTTGCGGGTCGCGATGATCGGCCACGGCTTCATGGGGGCCGCGCACTCGCAGGCGTGGCGGGTGGCGCCGCGGTTCTTCCCGCTCGACCGCGAGCCCGAGATGACGGTCGTCGTCGGGCGCGGCCCGGAGCGCACCGAGGCCGCCCGTGCCCGCTTCGGCTGGCAGCGCGCGGAGACGGACTGGCGGCGCGTGGTCGAGGACCCGGACATCGACGTCGTCGACGTCTGCTCGCCCGGGTCGTCGCACGTCCAGGTCGCGATCGCGGCCCTCGAGGCCGGCAAGCACGTCCTGTGCGAGAAGCCCCTCGCCAACACCGTCGAGGAGGCGGAGGCCATGGTCGCCGCCGCGGAGTCCGCCGCGGGACGCGGGGTGCGCTCGATGGTCGGCTTCAGCTACCGCCGGGTCCCCGCGCTCGCGTTCGCCCGCCAGCTCGTGCAGGCCGGCCGGATCGGCGAGGTCCGTCAGGCGCGGGCGCTGTACCTGCAGGACTGGCTCACCGACGCGGACGGGCCGATGACGTGGCGGTTGGACGCCGCGCTCGCCGGGTCCGGCTCGCTCGGCGACATCGGCGCGCACGCCGTGGACCTGGTCGAACACATCACCGGTGCGACCCTCGGCGCGGTGAGTGGGACGCTCGAGACCTTCGTGCACGAGCGACCGCTCCTCGCGGACGGCGTCGGACTGTCCGGCACCGCCTCCGAGGAGCGCGGACAGGTCACCGTCGACGACGCCGCCTGGTTCCTCGGCCGACTGACGGGAGGCGCGGCGCGGCCGGGCGGGACCGTCGCCTCGTTCGAGGCCACCCGGTACGCGACGGGGCGGAAGAACGGCCTGACGATCGAGATCAGCGGGTCCACGGGCGCGATCGTGTTCGACCTCGAGGCGATGAACGAGCTCCGCGTGTACGACGCGACCGCCCCCGCCGGGGAGCAGGGCTTCCGGCGGGTGCTCGTCACCGAGCCCGAGCACCCGTACATGGCGAACTGGTGGCCGACCGGACACACGATCGGGTACGAGCACACCTTCGTGCACGAGGTCGTCGACTTCGTGACCGCGATCACCACCGGGCAGCAGCCCGAGCCGTCCTTCGCCGTCGGGCTGCACGTGCAGGACGTCCTCGACGCCGTGCAGCGGAGCGCCGCCGACGGCAGTGCGTGGACCCCGGTCACGGCCCGGTGACCCGCCCCCACCCGATGACCGACCCTTCCCCCGATCCGCAAGGAGCACCTCCCGTGCAACGCCAGGCACTCGTCGTCCGCGGCGGTTGGGACGGGCACATGCCCGTCGAGACCACCGAGCTCTTCATCCCGTTCCTCCGCGACAACGGCTTCGACGTCCGTGTCGAGGAGGGCACCGCGGTGTACGCCGACCAGGCGGTCATGGACGCCACCGACCTGGTCGTGCAGGTGAACACGATGTCGACGATCGCCGACGAGGAGTTCGCCGGGCTGCAGCGGGCGGTCCTCGCCGGCACCGGCATGGCGGGGTGGCACGGCGGCATCGCGGACTCGTACCGGGCGAACGCCGACTACCTCCACATGATCGGCGGCCAGTTCGCCCACCACGCGGGCAAGCACCCGTCCGAGCGGGTGGGTGAGCAGTCGGACAACTACATCCCGTACACCGTGCACATCACCGACCTCGGTCGCGAGCACCCGATCACGCAGGGCATCGACGACTTCGACCTGGTCAGCGAGCAGTACTGGGTGCTCAGCGACGAGTACGACGACGTCCTGGCGACCACCACCCAGGAGGCCCGGAGCTGGGACGCCTGGAACCGACCGGTGACCTCGCCGGCCATCTGGACACGGCAGTGGGGGAAGGGGCGGGTCTTCGTCTCGGCACCCGGGCACCGCATCGAGATCGTCGAGTCGCAGCCGGTCCGCACGATCATCGAGCGCGGTCTGCTGTGGGCCGCCCGATGAGCACTGCCCCCCTGCGCGTCGGCATGGTCGGCGTCGGCACCATCAGCAAGCAGTACCTCGAGCAGTTCCCGTCCCTGCCCGACCTCCGGCTCACCGCGGTCGCCGACCTCGACAGCGAACGAGCGGCTGCGGTCGCTGCCGAGCAGGGCGTGCAGGCGCTCGGGGTCGACGAACTGCTCGCGTCCGATGACGTCGACGTCGTCCTCAACCTGACGATCCCCGCCGCGCACGCCGACGTGGCGCTCCGGGCGCTCGCCGCCGGCAAGCACGTCTACGGGGAGAAGCCGCTCGCACTGAGCACCGCCGAGGCAGCTCCGGTCCTCGCCGCCGCCGAGGCCGCGGGCTTGCGGGTCGGCAGCGCGCCGGACACCGTGCTCGGCACCGGCGTGCAGACCGCCCGTGCCGCGCTCGACGAGGGGCGCATCGGCACACCGGTCGGGGCGGCGGTGTCGTGGAGTGCGCCCGGCCACGAGCTCTGGCACCCGGCGCCAGGCTTCTACTACCAGCCGGGCGGTGGACCGCTGCTCGACATGGGCCCGTACTACCTGACGAGCCTCGTCACGTTCTTCGGCTCCGTGGTGCGCGTCAGCGGCAGCACGACCCGGTCGACCCGGCAGCGCACGGTCGCCACCGGCCCGGACGCCGGCCGGGTCCTGCCGGTCGACGTCGACACCCACGTCGTCGCGGTCCTGGAGCACGAGGGCGGGGTCGTCTCCACGATGACGGTGTCGTTCGAGGTCTGGGCGACCGAGGCGCCGCTGTTCGAGGTGCACGGCACCGCCGGTTCGCTGTCGGTCGCCGACCCGAACCGGTTCTCGGACCCGACCAGGATCGCCACGGCCGAGGACCGGACGTTCCGTGAGTTGCCGGAGCTCGCAGGCCACCGGGACGCCGGTCGCGGTGTGGGCCTGGCGGACATGGCGCGGGCGATCGCGTCGGGGGAGGAGCACCGGGCCTCCGGTGCGCTGGCGTTCCACGTGCTCGACGTCATGGAGTCCATCGCGACCGCGGGGCGGACGCACGCCGTCGTCGACGTCGCGAGCCGTGCCTCCCGGCCGGCACCGGTCCCACTCAGGTAGCGCGGCGGACGGACGGCGATCAGGTCGGGTTCGCCGCCTGCGGTTCCGCCGCGACGTCCTCCTGCACCGCGAACTGGGTCCGGTGCAGCTCCTCGTACCGTCCACGCGCCGCCAGCAGTTCCTCGTGCGTCCCGCGCTCCACGACGGAGCCGTCCTCGACGACGAGGATCATGTCGGCGCTGCGGATGGTGGAGAGGCGGTGCGCGATCACCATCGCGGTCCGGCCGTCGAGCGCCTCGCTGAGCGCGGCCTGCACCGCGGCCTCGGACGTGGAGTCCAGCGCGGCCGTCGCCTCGTCGAGGATCACGACGCGCGGTCGGGCGAGCAGGAGCCTGGCGATGGTCATCCGCTGGCGCTCACCCCCGGACAGCCGGTACCCACGCTCGCCCACCATCGTGTCCAGCCGGTCCGGCAGGGACCGGATGAGCGGCTCGAGCCGCGCTCGGCGGACGGCGTCCCACACCTCGTCGTCGGACGCCTCCGGCCGCGCCAGGCGCAGGTTGGCGCCGATGGTCTCGTGGAAGAGGTGGCCGTCCTGGGTCACCATGCCCAGGGTGTGCCGCATGGAGGCGAACGTGACGTCGCGGACGTCGGTCCCGCCCAGCCGGACGGCGCCGCTGTCGACGTCGTACAGGCGCGCGAGGAGCTGCGCGATCGTGGACTTGCCGGCACCGGAGGTCCCGACGAGGGCGACGGTCTGTCCGGGCTCGATCCGGAAGGACACGCCGTGCAGCACCTCCTCGCCGCCACGGGTGTCCAGCGTGGAGACCTCCTCGAGGGAGGCGAGGGACACCTTGTCGGCGGACGGGTAGGCGAAGTGGACGTCGTCGAACTCCACGGCCACGGGACCGTCGGGGACGGTGACCGCGTCGGGCTGCTCGCGGATGAGCGGTTCGAGGTCGAGGACCTCGAAGACCCGCTCGAAGCTCACCACCGCGCTCATGATCTCGACCCGAGCGTTCGCGAGGCTGGTCAGCGGCACGTACAGACGGGTGAGGAGGAGCGCCAGGGTGACCACCGCGCCGGTGTCGAGCTGGCCGGCGAGCGCCAGGAAGCCACCGAGCCCGTACACGAGGGCGAGGGCGAGGGCGGACACGAGCGTCAGCGCGGTGACGAAGACGAACTGCAGCATCGCGGTCCGGACCCCGATGTCGCGGACACGGGCGGCGCGCACGCGGAACTCCTCGGACTCCTCGTCGGGGCGGCCGAACAGCTTGACGAGCGTGGCACCGGGTGCCGAGAACCGCTCGGTCATCTGCGTGCTCATCGCGGAGTTGTGGTCGGCGGCCTCCCGGCGCAACGCGGCCAGGCGGCTGCCCATGCGGCGCGCGGGGATCAGGAAGACCGGGAGCATGACCACCGCGAGCACCGTCACGAGCCAGGACGTGCTGAGCATGACGGACAGGGTGAGGACCAGTGCCACGAGGTTCGTGACCACGCCGGAGAGCGTGCCGCTGAAGGCCTGCTGCGCGCCGATCACGTCGTTGTTCAGGCGACTCACGAGGGCACCGGTGCGGGTGCGCGTGAAGAACGCGATCGGCATCTTCTGCACGTGGTCGAAGACGGCGGTCCTGAGGTCCAGGATCACGCCTTCGCCGATCCGCGCCGAGTACCAGCGCGTCACGAGTGACACGACGGCGTCGCCCACCGCCACGAGCGCGATGACGACGGCGAGCCAGACGATCGTGGCGACCGCGCCCCGGGCGACGATGACGTCGACCACCCGGCCGGCGAGCACCGGCGTCGCCACGGCGAGCACGGCTCCCACGACGGAGAGGGCGATGAAGACGACGAGCTTGGCCCGGTAGGGCACGGCGAACGTCAGGATCCGCCGCACCGACTCACGCGAGAAGCCGTGTTCGCCGTTCTTGGCGGTCGAGATCTTGTACAGCGAGCTCCAGGCCGCGCTCTCCATGCTCATTGCAGTTCCTTCCGTGGGCAACAGGCCCGACGAACAGGTCGGGGTCGCCCGAGCTCGGGGGCCTCCCCAGCGGCGGCGAGCAGGCAGTCAGGATACGGCGCGGGCGGCAGGAGCACGTAGCCCACGAGTCCGCGGCCCCGTGGCGCGCTCCATCCGTCCGCGGGGCCGACGGATGCTTGCGCGAAGCGCTTCGACGCTGTTAGCGTCGCCGTCGCGAGCTCGTCGAAGCGCTTCACAAGCCCTTCGACAGCCGACCGCGAACGACGACGACCGGCACGAGGAGGTGCGCAGATGGTGACGATCCACGAGGTGGCGAAGGCCGCAGGCGTGTCGATCTCGACCGTCTCCTACGCCCTCTCCGGCAAGCGCGCGATCTCCGCCACCACCCGGGCCCGCATCGACCAGGCCGTCGCCGAGCTCGACTACCGTCCGAACGCCGGCGCCCGGATGCTCGCCGGGGCCCGGACGAACATCCTCGCGCTGTCCGCCCCGATCCGGGAGGACGCGCACCTGCCGACGCACATGCGCTTCGTCACCGCGGTGGTCGAGGCCGCCCGGGCGCACGACGACGACGTGCTCCTGCTCGCCCGCGACGACGAGGTCACCGGCATCCGCCGCGTGGTGGACAGCTCGTTGGTGGACGGCGTGGTCGTGCTCGGGGTGTCCACGGACGACGAGCGCGCCGAGGTCGTCCGCCGATCCGGCGCCGCGGCCTCGTTCGTGGGTGTCCCGGGCGACACCACCGGGCTGACGTGCATCGACCTGGACTTCGCCGAGGCCGGACGGGCATCCGTCCGGCAGCTCGCCGCCGCCGGGCACCGCAGCATCGGGGTCATCGGGCACCCGGCCACGTACGTCGAACGGCACACCGGCTTCATCCGCCGCTTCGCCGACGCCTTCGAGGACGAGTGCCGCGCCGCCGGCGTCGCCACGCTGGCGCTGTACCCGTCCCTCGACCGCGCCGACCAGCGCCGTGCGGCGGACGAGCTGCTCGCCGGTCTGCCGGACATGACGGCGCTCGTGTTCCACTGCAACGAGCCCGTCGTCGAGGCCGTCCTCGCCCACCTCGTGTCCCGGGGTGTCCGCGTCCCGGAGGACGTGTCCGTGCTCGCCGCGTGCGCGAGCTACGACACCGACGTGCTCGAGGTCCCCCTGTCCACCATCCCCCTCCCGCTCGAGGAGATGTGTCGCGGTGCCGTGGAGGGCGCCGTCCGTCAGGTCGACGGTGCCCGTGAACCGGGCGTCACGCTCCTCCGACCGCGGTTCATCGACCGCGGGTCCATCCGACCGGTGCACTGACCGGCACCGCTCAAGGGCGCTCTCGACGGTCCGTCGTCGAAGCGCTTCGACAACCGAACCAGCCCCATCCCCCTACAAGGAAGTAGCGACATGAAGAAGTCACGCCTGCTCGGCGCACTCGCCGGGCTCGCCGCGACCGCCGTCGTCCTCACCGGCTGTTCCGCCGGCGGGAGCGCCGACGACCGCAGCAACGAGGACGGCAAGACCCTGAAGCTCTGGCACTTCGAGTCCGAGGACTCCGCCATGGGCAAGGCCTGGAAGGAGTCGATCAAGGTCTTCGAGAAGGAGACCGGCGCCAAGGTCGAGTTCCAGGAGAAGAGCTTCGAGCAGATCCGGAAGACGGCCAGCCAGTCGCTCAACTCCGACCAGGCCCCGGACCTGATCGAGTACAACAAGGGCAACGCCACGGCTGGCCTGCTCGCCAGCCAGGGCCTGCTCAGCCCGCTCGACGACGCCGTGGAGAAGTACGGCTGGGACGACAAGCTCGCGAAGTCGTTGCAGACAACGGCCCGGTACGACGAGAAGGGCGTGATGGGCTCGGGCTCCTGGTACGGCGTGCCCGACTACGGCGAGTACGTCGAGTTCTACTACAACAAGGAGCTCTTCGAGGAGTACGGCGTCGAGGTCCCGAAGACCGAGGCCGACCTCGAGAAGGCCATGGCGACCTTCGAGTCGAAGGGCGTCACGCCGCTCGCCGAGTCCGCGGCGGAGTACCCGCTCGGCCAGCTCTGGTACCAGCTCGCGCTGACCAAGGCCGACCGGGACTGGGTCGACGACTACCAGCTGTACAAGAACCCCGTCGACTTCTCGGACGAGCAGATCAGCTACGCCACGAAGACGATCAAGGACTGGACCGACAAGGGCTACATCTCCGCCGACGCCACCGGCATGAAGGCGGAGGACGCGGGCACCGCCTTCATCAGCGGCAAGTACCCGATGTTCTTCTCCGGCTCGTGGTGGTACGGCCGCTTCGGCACCGAGATGAAGCAGGACTGGGGCACGTTCCTCTACCCCGGCGCCGAGATGTCGCCCGGCTCGTCGGGCAACCTCTGGGTCGTCCCGACCAAGGCGAAGAACAAGACGCTCGCCGAGGAGTTCATCGACATCACGCTCCGTCCCGAGATGCAGGCGATCATCGGCAACAACGGTGGCGTCCCGGTCGCGGCGACCGAGTCCGACATCACGGACGAGAAGAGCAAGGAACTCATCGCCAACTTCAACACGCTCACCGAGCGTGACGGCCTGGCGTTCTACCCCGACTGGCCCACCTCGACCTTCTACGACCAGCTGAACGCCGGTCTGCAGAGCGTCCTGAACGGCAGCAGCTCGCCCAAGCAGGTCAACGAGGAACTCGGCCAGCAGTACGCCGACGGCGTGAAGGCCGTCACCGGCTGACCCGCGGGTCTTCGGACCACCACGGTCGCTGACGCGACCACCAGCCTGGAGGCTGTCTCTTATACACATCTCCGAGCCCACGAGACATCTC